>CAZALG010000034.1:0-11761 GCA_964485935.1 uncultured bacterium
GAGGCACATCCGGATTGGATGTTGCCCGATGGCAGTATAGATGCGAGATTAAAAACGAAACAGGAGGGCATATAAAATGGAAATAAAAATAGTTTTTGATAACAATAATTTAAACGAAAAATTTATACCTGGTTGGGGTTTTTCCTGTTTGATAGATAAGACTATATTATTCGATACAGGAGAAAAATGGGAGTATCTATTTAAAAATATGGAAAACCTTTATATAGATATATCTAAAATAGAAAAAGTGGTAATATCGCATGACCACTGGGACCATACCAGAGGTTTATGGGGTTTATTGAAGAAAACAGAAGATATAGATGTTTACGGATGTCCTAACTTTAGCGAAGAATTTAAGGAAAAAGTTGTTTCTCTCGGAGGGAATTTAATTCTAACAGAAAAACTTACCCCGGTCAAGAACGGTATCTTTGCGACCGGTGAAATCGCGGGAGATTATAAAGGTTCGTTTATAGCGGAACAGGCGCTCTTGATAAAAAAGAAAGAAGGCATTATAATAATTACCGGCTGCTCTCATCCGGGCATTGTAAAGATAGTAAAAAATATTAAAGATAGTTTTCCTGAGGAAAAAATAAATCTTGTCTTCGGAGGTTTTCATCTGATGGATAAAGACAACAGAGAAATAGAACTTATTGTAGAAAAATTTAAGGAACTCGAAGTCGAAAAAGTTGGTCCCACACATTGCACCGGTTATGAAGCGCAGGTTGTTTTTGAAAAAGCATATAAAGAAAATTTCATAAGAATCGCTGCGGGAAAAACTTTCGAGATTTAAAATATGTTTAGGGGAATTATAAGAGAATTAAAGCATCACGCGCCATTCACCACATTAGGCGCTATTAGCGGTATTTTGGTGATGATTCTATTCAGGCAAACACCATCGGATATTTCTCATAATATTTTTTACACATTACATCCTATGCATGTAATTCTCAGCGCTTTCGCGACCGCGTCGATGTATAAACTACACAAATGCGGTCTCCTCAGCGGCAAATGTAAACTTTTGATTTTGCTAGTTATAGGTTACGTAGGTTCGATAGGAATCGCCACAATCAGCGATTCTGTTATACCCTATGCCGGTGAAATACTGCTCCGTATGCCTAACAGGGAAATCCACCTGGGCTTTATAGAAAAATGGTGGCTGATTAATCCACTGGCGATAATAGGAGTTATACTCGCTTATTTTAAGCCCGAAACAAAAATCCCCCACATGGGTCATGTTTTATTGAGTACATGGGCTTCTCTTTTTCATATAATTATGAGTTTAGGCACAGTAATATTATGGTTTCAATATTTTTATATTTTTCTGTTTCTTTTTCTGGCTGTTTGGATCCCCTGCTGTGTAAGTGATATTGTTTTCCCTCTTTTGTTTGTAAAAGAATCCCGAAATGAAAAATAAAATCAGTGAGAAACAAACAGGAAATAACTCAGTAAAAACATTTGAACGAAACATAGAGAGATACGAAGATTGGTTTATTAAGAACCATTTTGCTTATAGCTCAGAATTAAAAATTGTAAAAGATTTACTGCCCAAGGGAAGAGGCGTTGAAATAGGTATTGGTACAGGCAGGTTCGCGGAACCCCTAGGAATAGAATTCGGTGTCGACCCATCTATTGCTATGCTCGAAATCGCGCGGAAAAGAAAAATTAGTGTTATCGGAGGAGTCGGGGAATACCTGCCAATTGCCGATAATTATTTTGATTTTGTTTTAATCACCACTACTCTTTGTTTCTTAAACGATATAGTTAAAACTCTTAAAGAAATAAAAAGAATTCTCCGGGAAAACGGCTTTATTATTTTAGGTTTCATCGACAGAGAAAGCTTTCTCGGAAAAATATATATGAAGAAAAAAGGGGGAAATCCATTTTATAAATTCGCGAAATTTTATTCTGCGAAAGAAGTTATAGAAAAATTAAAAAAAGCAGGATTTTCTAATCCGGAAATAAAGCAAACACTTTTTACTTTTCCTGAAAAACTAAATCAAATAGACTATATTAAAGGAGGTTATGGTGAAGGGGGTTTTGTAATTATAAGAATGAGAAAAAACCGGGAGGTTTAGATGGCTGTAATGGAGATAAGTGTTGTTCCGATTGGAACAAAGGAACCCTCCTTAAGTAGTTATGTAGCGGGAGCCATAGAAGTCTTGAAGGAGGAATCGGATATAAAATACCAGTTGACTCCAATGGGTACAATTATCGAGGCAAAATCTATTGAAAAATTATTATCAATTGCGGGAAAAATGCACGCATGCGTCTTCGACCTTGAAGTTAAAAGGGTTGTAACCACAATAAAGTTGGATGAAAGAAAAGATAAGGAATTGACAATGGACGGAAAAGTAAAGTCCGTGGAGAAAAAACTTTCTTAAACCACTAAATACACGAAAAACACGAAACAAAACCACCCCAATTAAATATGTGTTAAAAAACACACGAAAAAAACTAATTCTCAGACAAATAACACTTAGAAAAACTCACGAAACTACTCTTGTATGTAATGTTGACAAAAACAAAAAAGGCTATTAATTATGTAAAGAATCGGCTAAATGTAAGGGAGGCGCTATGCAAAGCACTCAAAAGGAAAATTTGATTTTTATAAGACTTTTTCCGGGCGAAGATATTCTTGAAAAATTGCAGGAAGCTTGTAAGAAGTATCATGTTGATACGGCCGTAGTAATATCCGGCATCGGGCAATTAAAAGATTTTAAGCTCGGTTACTTCAAAGGAAAGGGGGATTATACTCCGGAACATTTTAAAACCCCTCACGAATTACTCTCTTTGCAAGGAAATATAGCTAAACAGAGCGAAGGATACATATTTCATTTACATGCAATTTTAAGCAATGAGAATAAGGAAGTAGTCGGAGGACATTTAATCGAAGGTTTTATAGAAGTAACAAATGAGATAGTTTTATTAAAGACGGATGTAAAAGTTGATAGAAAGGTTGAAGATAGTACATATTTAAAAAGAAATTTGTTTTTCTTAAGTCCATATTAAAAGGATTTATTTTTTGTCAGACGTTGATAAGTTAGCTAAAATCAGAGATAGAGTAATCAAAAAAGGTTTTCCCGAATTAATGGATGATGATATTCAGATAGAATACAGCAGTTTAAATGATGCTCTTCTTGAATATGGCGAGCTCAGCGAAGAAGGTTTTTATATTGAAGTCGACATATCCTTGAAAAAAGCTCCCGAAGAAGTTATAGAAGGAGGGCTCGCGCACGAATTATCCCATATTATGACAGATAAAAATGAGGATGGGAATTTAATGTTTTGGGACAAGTTAGCATATAAATTTTCCCCAAGTTACAGAACCTTGGATGAAAGGAATACTGATTTATTAGTAATTATAAGAGGTTATGGTAATCAGTTATTGGCTTTTTTAAAGTACGCTGAAGAAAAGGAATTTCCACACTACAAAGAAGACGGTCTTTCAATAAGAGAAATAGAGTCTATTTTATCTACGGAAATATAGTCACTGGTCTTTGGTCAATCTTAGTTTGTCACTTGTCGTCAGTCTCTGGTCATTTATAAAAAACAACAAGAAATCCTGTAAATCTGCGTCCCTTTTTTTAAACAAATATAAATATTTTTTATCCGTGTTTATCCGTGTAAATCCGTGGCCAATTATTGGGGAGCGGTGGGGTGCGCTTGACAATAAATAAAAAAATATTAAAATTTATTGAAATGAACAGAAGAGAGTTTTTAAAAACACTCGCAGCCCTCCCTTTAACTTCATTGGCGAAAACCTCGTCCAGAGGTTATTACGTAGAACCCAAAGTAGCTTCATACTGGATAGAGAAAGACGGAAACACGGTACAATGCCAGAATTGTCCTCACCAGTGCATCTTAAGAGACGGGCAGAGAGGTTTTTGCAGAGTTCGCGAAAATAGAGGAGGGAAATTATATACCCTGGCTTACGGGAATCCCTGTGCGGTACATGTAGACCCTATAGAGAAGAAACCTCTCTATCATTTTCTCCCCGGTACAAATGCTTATTCGATTTCTACAGCAGGATGCAACTTAAGATGCAAGCATTGTCAGAATTATCAGATATCTCAAGTTGCCCCCGAAGAAACAAGCAATTATAAACTTCCACCAGAAAGCCTGGTTGAGGACGTTCTTCACCGAAAAAGGCAATACAATATAAGTTCGATAGCCTATACATATACAGAGCCTTCAGTCTTTATCGAATATATGCTGGATTCAGCAAAAATCGCAAAGGAAGAGGGGATTAAAAATGTTTATCATTCTAACGGTTACTTAAATAAAAAGCCTCTTCTCGAACTTATTCCCTACCTCGACGGAGCCAATGTAGACCTGAAATTCTTTAACAATGATTCATACAGGGATATAGCTTCCGGCAATCTCGAACCCGTACTCGATACCTTAAAAAGACTTAAAACTGGAGGAGTCTGGTTAGAAATAACTTACCTTATAATACCTACTATAAATGATAGCAAGAAAGAAATAAAGGAAATGACAAGTTGGGTTTTGAATAATTTAGGAGATGAAGTTCCTATACATTTCTCTCGATTTTATCCCACCTACAAGCTTGAAAATCTACCTGGGACTCCACTTGAAACCGTAGAAACAGCCAGAAGGATTGCTCTTGGAATGGGAGTTAAGTACTCTTTTGTGGGGAATGTGCCTATGGGACATCCCGGTGAAAATACTTATTGCCCTGCTTGCAAAAAACTGTTGATAAAAAGGAGAGGTTATTATATTCTCGAGAATAATATTAAAAGAGACAGTTGTCCTAGCTGCGGAGAAAAGATAGCGGGAGTCTGGGCATGAAAATACTGGATGTTAAGTCACTTGTGAAAATTTACCGCTCTCCTTTCCTGATGAAAAAGTCGGTAGGTTTAGACGGATTGAATATGGAAATCGAAGAAGGAGAAATATATGGATTATTGGGCCCAAACGGAGCAGGCAAAACCACAACGCTTAAAATAATAACTAATCTGATCAGGCCAACTTCAGGGGAAATAAAGATATTTGGTAGATTAGACCCTTTAGAAGCGAGAAAACGAATCGGGTTTTTACCGGAAAACCCTTCCTTCTATCCACATTTGACCGGAGGAGAGCTTCTCCGTTTTTACGCTAAGCTTTACAATGTAAATCTTTCTAAAGATAAAACTAAAGAAAAAATAGCTATGATTGGATTGGACAGAAATATTAACAAAAGAATCGCCAGCTTCTCGAAGGGAATGATTCAAAGAATAGGTTTTGCTCAAGCCATAATTGGCAATCCTGATTTTATTGTGCTCGATGAACCTCTTTCCGGTCTCGATCCAATGGGTAGGAGAGAAATAAAAGATTTAATTATTGAAATTAACAGTAAGGGGAAAACGGTCCTTTTTTCGTCTCATATTCTATCCGATGTAGAAGCGATTTGCAGCAGAGTAGGGATAATAATTAACGGCAAGATGAAACAGGTTGGGACTCTTAGAGACATATTAAAAAGCAATGTCAGATATGTGGAAATCGAATTTGAAGGAATTGATAATGTAAAAAGTTTCAGTAAATACGGAGAAATAAGAACCGAGAAGAGTGTTAATTATCTTCGGATTGAAAATGAAAAGAACAGAGATAAAGTAATTAAAGATATAATAAAAAAAGAGGGAAAGATCCTTTCCGTTGTACCCGTCAAAAGTACTCTTGAAGAACATTTTGTAAAGGTGATAAATGAATAAAATCTGGGTTATAGCAGAGAACACATTTAAAGAAGCCGTGCGTGATAAAATTCTCCTCTCGATAGCAGTAATTGGATTCTTACTTATAGCTTCGTCCAAGATTTTTATACCTATATCCATAGGAGAGGAACCAAAGATAATAAAGGATTTCGGAATCAGTCTTGTTGAGATATTTGGTGTAATAGTAGTAATCTTTGTCGGTTCAAGGATATTTCATCAGGAAATTGAAAGAAAAACGATATATTCTATAATGTCTAAACCGGTAAGCACACTCGAATTTGTTACAGGTAAGTTTTTAGGTTTGTATTATCTCATTGCAGTTGTTCAGTTTTTATTGTTTACCATTTTCATAATATTTTGTAAATTGTATTTACGAACTGTGGATATATATTTATTAAATATTCTATATTTCCTGTTATTCGAATTCCTGTTGCTCGATGCTTTAGTTATATTTCTTTCCTGTTTTACCTCGCCACTAACCTCAGGAATTATAGCCTTACTGCTTTTTTTCATAGCGCATCTAACCTTCTATCTTAAAGGTCTTACTCAAATTATAAAAGTTCCAATTCTGGTAGTAATTCTCAACTCTCTGTACTATGTACTACCAAATTTTTCTGTATTTAACATAAAAGCAACTGTAGTTTATAATTTTCCAATAACAATCAACTCTTATCTTCTAGCTTTCTCTTATTCTATTTTATACTCTCTAATTCTAATAATTTTCTCGTCTTTCCTATACTCGAGAAAAGAATTTCCATGAAAAGATTATTGTTGGCGTTGGTTTTAATTATACTTCTTGCTTTAACTGAAAAGGAAGGCTTCAAATGGCTCCCAAAACAAAAAAGAGACGAACTGCTTTATTTCCCTTCGAATAAATTCGTAAAAGCAACCACAGGTGGGTTCGACCTACTTCTGGCAGATTTCCTGTGGATCGAGACAGGAGCTTATTTTGGTAAACATCGTCAGAGTGACAAGAGATATCCTTATCTCTATCATATGTTTGATATTATTACAGATCTCGATCCAAAATTTGTATCTGTGTATACACTTGGAACAATATTACTTGCAACGGACGCGAATGAAAGTGAGCTAGCCATAAAGTTACTCGATAAAGGGATGACAGACAATCCAGAACTCTGGCAGATTCCCTTTACAAAGGGTTTTATTTATTATATACATAATAAAAATCCTAAAGAAGCTTCAAAATGGTTTCTCCTCGCATCTTATAAGGAAGACGCTCCCGAGATGGTTCAAAAATTTGCAACCTGGACATTATATCGTGGCAAAGGAGTTGAGTTAGCCCTGCGCTTATATTTAAGGTTGTATGAAATTTCTTCAAGTGAAATATTTATAGAAAAATCTATAAAGGGAATAACAAAGGTGCTTTCGGATCAGTATAAACTATTCCACAAGGATAAGGGCTACTTTGCTCAATCCCTTGTTGATTTATATAAGGCTGGTTATTTACCTTTTATACCACAAATTCCCGGTGGTAAATTTACAATCAAAAATGACAAAGTCATCTTTCAACAACTTCAATAAGCCTTATAGCAATATCGCCAAGTACTACGATATTCTTATGAAAGAAGTCGGATACGAAAAATGGGTAGAATACATAATGGATACTATTGATCTTTTTAATATTAAACCAACACCATTGCTTGATCTAACTTGCGGTACGGGAAACTCAATATTGCCATTTGCCAAAAGAAAAAAGAAACCCCTCTTAGGAGTAGATAACTCTATTGAAATGTTAAAGGTTGCGAAAGGAAAACAGCCTGACCTGGCACTTGTCCAGGCTAACGCAAGGATGCTTCCGTTTTCAAACCATTTCAACCTCGCGCTTTCCATGTTTGACTCTTTAAATTATATTCTTAAATTAGATAATCTCCTTGAAGCTTTTGGTTCAGTTAAAGAAGCACTTAAAGATGGAGGACATTTCCTTTTTGATATGAATACCCCATATGGCCTAAAGTGTGTTGTAGGAAGAGACGTCAGAGAAGAAAACAAAAATCTTATTAGTGTCTGGAGGAATGTATATGATAAAGACACAAAAATGCTAACTCTTTATTTAACTCTTTTTGTAAAAAAAGACACAAACTGGCACAGGATTGACGAAATACATAAGGAAAAAGGTTACAGTGAAGAGGAAATAAAGTACGGTCTAAAAACCTTAGATTTTCAAGTTATAGATGCGTTTAGATGCTTTGGACATTCAAGACCTGACAGATTTACCAAAAGAATTTTATATATAGCCAGAATAAATAAAAAAGGGGCAGCCTAACTGCCCCTTTTTTATTTATAAACACCTCCGGGTTACATTGGAGGCATACCTCCGCCCGGCATTGGGGGAGTATTTTCTTTTTCTTCCTTCTTCTCTGCAATTAAAGTTTCAGTGGTTGTAAGAAGAGAAGCAACTGAAACAGCATTTTGAAGAGCAGTCCTGGCAACTTTAGTGGGATCAACAATTCCGGATTTCATCAAATCTTCAATTTTAAGAGTCTCAGCATTGAAGCCCATATTTGTATCTTTCTCATTCAAGACATGCTCCACTATAACGGCACCCTCTTCTCCGGCATTTGTAGCAATCCATCTCAAGGGTTCTGAAAGGACTTTTCTGATTATTTCCGCTCCGAGCTTTTCGTCTCCGGAAAGAGCAGATTCAAATTTACCAACAGCAGCTTTCGTCCGCAAGAGTCCTACTCCTCCTCCAGGGATGATTCCCTCTTCTCGAGCTGCTCTTGTAGCATGAAGCGCGTCTTCGACTCTTGCCTTCTTTTCTTTCATTTCTACTTCGGTTGCCGCACCTACTTTGATTACTGCGACGCCGCCTGTAAGCTTTGCCAGTCTTTCCTGCAGTTTTTCCTTATCGTAATCGGAAGTTGTAGAATCTATCTCTGTCTTGATTTGCTGAATTCTGCCTTTTATCTTATCACCCTTACCTTTTCCGCCAATTATAGTTGTATTATCCTTATCGATTTTTACTTTATCGCACTTACCAAGATCCGCTATCTGAACGGCATCCAACTTAATTCCAATCTCTTCAGAAATAAACTGACCTTCAGTCAGAATAGCAATATCTTTTAACATCTCTTTTCTTCTATCTCCGTATCCAGGAGCTTTAACCGCGGCTACATTCAAAGTTCCTCTAAGCCTGTTAACCACGAGAGTTGCCAGTGCCTCACCTTCGACGCTTTCTGCGATTATGAGTAATGGCGCGCCCTGCTGTGAAATTTTCTCTAAGAGCGGCAAAAGTGGCTTCATTGCTGAAAGCTTGCCATCGTGTATCAATATATATGCGTCTTCCAATTCTGCCGACATATCTTCCTGGTTTGTGATAAAATAGGGAGAGATATATCCGCGATCAAACTGCATCCCTTCGACAACTTCAAGTTCAGTCTTTAAGCCTTTCCCTTCCTCGGCTGTAATAACTCCGTCTTTCCCGGCTTTTTCCATAGCATCTGCGATTATCTTTCCTATTTCTTTATCGTTATTTGCTGAAATCGTAGCTACCTGCTCGATTTCTTCTCTTCCCTTAACTTCATGAGAAAGCTTTTTAAGCTCTTCAATCACTTTATCAACAGCCATAAGCATTCCTCTTTTTAAAGCCATAGGATTTGCCCCGGCTGCAACGTTTTTCATTCCTTCCAGTAAAATAGCTTCCGCAAGAACGGTTGCGGTTGTTGTACCATCACCAGCAACATCACTGGTTTTGGACGCAACTTCTCTTACCATCTGTGCGCCCATATTTTCAAAAGGATTTTCCAATTCGATTTCTTTAGCTACGGTAACTCCATCCTTTGTAACTGTAGGTGCACCCCAACTTTTTTCCAGAGCAACATTTCTACCCTTAGGACCTAGAGTTACCCTTACAGCTTTAGCAAGCTTAGTCACCCCTGCCTTTAGAGCATTGCTCGCATCCTGTGAATATATAATTTCTTTTGCTGCCATTTTTTTATACCTCCTTTTATCCTATTTTCGCAAGAATATCATCTTCACCAAGTATTAGATATTCTTCACCATCATACTCTATTTCGGTTCCACTATACTTGCTAAAGAGAATTTTATCTCCCTTTTTGACCGGGAGAGGATCGTCATCTTTTCCGACTTTTGCCACATTCTTAACAACACCCTCTTGAGGTTTTTCTTTCGCAGTATCCGGAACAATAATGCCGCCCTTTTTCTTTTCCTCTTCTTCTAATCTTTGTACTAAAACACGTCTACCTACCGGTTCAATCATAAATACCTCCTTTTTGTTGTTGCTTTTTTTCTTTATTTCTTCAAATAAACTGCTATCAGTGTCAGCGAAAGCGCAAAACTTCCATTAATAATAATACAACGATTATCAGATTTGTCAAGGGTATGAAATTGTGTTTATACGCAAACTTTATGATAAGTTTTTATTGAAATAATTAAACAAATATTGATATTTAATATACTTATAGCTAAGAACGATGAACGCTCTAGAATTTGAAAATCAAACATCAAAATGGAAAAATACAAATAAAAATTCAAAATTTGATTTAAGAAAACAGAAAAAACAACAAAGAAAAACCCTTTTAAATCTGCGTTCATCTGCGTCCTGTCATTTTTTGTTTTTACATTTTACTTTGCCATTCTACTTTTTAATTTTTAATATTTAATTTAAAAGAATCCCCCTTGACAAAATAAGAAGAACCAATATTTATTCATATGGGTTTTTCAGCCCATGCTCTTAAGAAATAAGAATTCTTTAAATTAAAATCCCCCTTGAATTATAAAAACAAAAAAGGAGTTGTCATGAATGAAATAGCAAAAGAATTGAATAATATTTTAAAGGAAAAATCCCCGGCTATTTTTTCTCTTTTGAGCGATTTTGGAAAAGAAATATATATGCCGAAAGGTATAATCTCTCAAAGCGCGGAGGCAAAATTGCACGCTTATGAATGCAACGCCACAATTGGTATAGCAAAGCAAGATGGTGGTCCAATGTATTTTTCCGCGATAAATAAATACTTTAACGATTTAACACCTCCCGAAATTTTTCCTTATGCAACTCCTTACGGACTTCCTGAGCTCCGGAGCCTATGGCGGGAAAAAATAATATCGGAAAATGAACTCGGAGATAAAAACATTAGTCTTCCGGTCGTAACCCATGCCATGACTCATGGTTTGATGTTAACGGGTGATCTTTTCATTAACAAAGGGGATGAAATTTACCTGCCGAATATGATGTGGGGCAACTATAATTTGATTTACCGGGTGAGATATAAATCCAATATCGTAAATTACGATTTTTTTGATTCTTCTCTTAACGGATTCAATATTACAGCTCTAAAAAAAGCTCTGGATGATTCTAACAGGGAAAAAGTAATTCTACTTTTTAATTTTCCAAATAACCCTACAGGTTATACTCCGACGGAAGAAGAAGCCGATGCTATTACAGAGGTTATACTCAACTTTGCCGAAAAAGGAAAAAAAATTCTTGTTGTGGTCGATGATGCCTACTATGGGCTTTCCTTCGAAGACAATTTGCTTGAAGGCTCTATCTTTAAGAAGTTCGTAGGATTACATCCGAACATCGTAGCTGTAAAACTCGACGGTTTTACGAAAGAATTTTACGTATGGGGTTTTAGAATTGGATTCCTTACATTTGGTGATTACCTGCAAAACAAAGAAGCGTACGAGGTCATGGAGAAGAAAACTGCCGCTGCTATAAGGTGTTCCATTTCCAACTGTTCTCATCCTGCACAATCCATATGTTTGAAGGTGTTGAGTGAAGGTACTTATAAAAAAGAAAAAGAACAAAAATTTAAAGAATTAAAGACTCGAGCAGAAAGAGTAAAAGAAATAGTCTACGATGAAAAATATAAAAATTTATGGGATGTTTATCCTTTCAATTCGGGTTATTTTATGTGTTTAAGATTAAAAGACGTAGATAGCAACAAAGTTCGGGAACATGCGCTTAAAGAATACGGAATAGGGACAATTTCTATAGGCAATAGTGACTTACGGATTGCTTTTTCTTCGGTCAGGATTGAAAAGATTGGTAAACTTTTTGATCTTCTGGCAAA
>CAZALG010000035.1:0-11754 GCA_964485935.1 uncultured bacterium
CCTATAATGTTAAATGGTGGGCGATTGGGAATGAGATGTACGGGAGCTGGCAGTTAGGACATATGCCTATCGATGAATATACAAAAAAACACAATGAAGTAGTAAAGGCTATGAGGAAAGTGGATAAAAATATCAAACCTATCGCTGTGGGTGAGGTAGGAGAATGGAGCCAGAAGATGCTTGAAAACAGTTCCGATTATATGAGTCTTATCAGTGAGCATATATATGTGAAAGAAAAAGTAGATATACCCGAACATACAGCGCAGTTAGCAGATGCTATCCGGGGAAAGGCAGACGCCCACAGGAAATACAGGAAAGAAATAAAGGGCCTGGCTGAGAAAAACATCGATATTGCTATGGATGAATGGAATTACTGGTACAGTGATTATATTTACGGTGAATTGGGAGTTCGTTACCATACGAGAGACGCCCTCGGTGTCGCCAGAGCTTTTCATGAATACTATAGAAATAGCGATATCATATTTATGGCTAACTATGCTCAAACCGTAAATGTGATTGGTTCTATAAAAACAAACGATACAACTTCAACTTTTGCCGCAACCGGTATGGTTCTGAAGTTATACAGAAACAAATTTGGCTCTATCCCCGTCGAAATATCGGGCAATACTGGGGAATTAGATATCTTTGCGGCTTTAACAAAAAATAAAGATTCAATAACCATTTCGATTGTTAATCCCACGGGAAGCGATAAGAAATTAAATATAAACCTTCCGGAGGTCGGGAATAAATCGGAAGCAATAAAGTGGGAAATACATCATCCCAATCCTGCCGCATATAATGAACCAGGCAGGGAGCCTGAGATAGAAGTAGTCGAAGAAAACCTCAACATAGATTTAAATAAGCTATCATTTAAAAAGTATTCTATTACGGTATATAAAGTGCCCCTGCTTCGTGAAACAAAGGATGTCAAAGAGGAAGAGGAAGAACCTTTTTTCTGATTTGTGTAATTTGTGAAAGATAGAGTTTCGAGTTAACAAATAGGATTTTAAATTTAGGGGTTGAGATTTAGTTTTTGACTTTGGACTCTGGACATTGAACAAGAATAATCTGCGTCCCAATCATAAATTCTTCGAATTTAAGTTGAGTAGTTAAGCGGTATATTAGTTAATTAGTAAAAAAATAACAAAAAACTCCGTGTTCTCTGTGGCTCCGTGTGAAACTGTGTTTTGGGTTACGTGTTTAGTGTTTTGTGTTAAAACAACAATAAAAATTTAGTGTATTTTGTATGTTTCGTGGTTAAATAAAATTTTTCCCTCAGAATTTAGCCTTGAGATAGCAATTTAATATGAAAGACCCTACACTCCCCGAAGAGAATTCACTTGTTTCCTCTCCGGAAAGGGGAAAATAAATTCCCGTCAAAAAATCCACCCCGTGAAGGACTTCGTTTTCATAATAGGCGGCAAGAAGAGCGCTCTCATCATCGAGATTAATAATGGCGCTGCAGCCTATACTTCTTCCCATTGGTACAAAATGAAAAGCATTTAAAAACAGGTAATGAGTACCCGTAAGAGACAGACCCTCTCTTGGTGACTGATATCTCTCTCCCCCGTTGTAGAGATATTCAACCATAGTCATAAAGTTGCCGAAACTGTAATCAAAACCGGTTGCACTGGTTACATTAAGACTATCATCTTGTCCAATCTCGAATAAAGTCTCATTAAACAGAGAAATTACTAAATCTCCTTTAAATCCGAACCCTGGCAGAAAAGTTTCGCTTTCACCTTCATATAAACAAATAATACTGTAGTCAAAGGAACCCAGATGGGAGGTAAAATTCAAAAGATGAGAGGAAGAGGGAAGCTCTGCTTCGGGTATACATACATATTCCAGAGAAGTCATGGGGGTGAGAAATTTTCTTAAGCGTATCCCGTCTATACCCTTATAAATAACACTTTCCCTGAAAAATTGGGGTCCAAGAAAAACATTCAGAGGTTGAAAGAAATTTGTGTAATGGTACTTTGGTAAGAACCTTCCCAATGTTAAATGTATGTCGAATAGGTTAGTCTGGAAGTTTAATCTCTGGATATCGAACTCCTCCCGGATAGACGTATCCGGCTGGGTAAGAAGTGAGAAGGAAAGATTCGTTTCTAATTCAAAATCGTCATTAGAAGGTTTGCGCAGTTTTAAATAAAAAAGGTTGAGGTCGTAGTACTGCCACTCTCCACCGCTGCGGATAACCGCTAAATTATTATAGTACGTTCCGTATGTATTTATCTCCGGGTAAGCAAAAAATGGAATTGCCAGGAATCCTATAATGAGTGAAAAAAGATTTCTCATTCTAAGAGATTCTTTCTCGAAAAAATTTCTTCCGGAATTTTAACATTTAGTTCTAAATCTTTTAGTTCGAACAAAGTAGTAGAACCCTTTCGTAGCTCATCTGTCATTTTTACTTTTACAGGATAGTTTTTGCCTGTTATTTTTCTTGTCTCCAGTACTTCCGCACTTTTCATCAGTTTGCCGGATAGAGCGTAATATTCATATTTGTAGGGTAGAAAATCCTCTTTCCCCACCCATATTTTTTGTTTGGCATAAGGTGCATCCTCTTTATCCGACTCCAAATTTAGAATATAGCAAATTTGGTCATTAATCTCCTCTTCACCCAGGAGGCTCACATCGTATAGCTCACTCAATTTATGGCTCTCCATCATATCTTCGAAACTGAAATCGGAGCCCATTATACTCCTTTTAAGCAAATGCCCGGATATTTTTATTACATCCCCTTCTTCCGCGATCCACAGTTCATTTTCTATCTTTAAATACCTGACTCCTATATCTTCCCTGTTCGTAAACTCAACAAAAGCTTTCTCGTCGCCCACTGCCCAGCCTTTAAAAGTTTTTACGAAACTTCTGTCTCCTTTATTTATTGTAAATTCACCTGTATAAACCATGGTTTCTGCGTATATATTATCCTCTGCCTTTTTCAGTATCTCTAACCCCGTAAGCTCTGCGGCTCTAAGGGGTATACAACAAAGAAGAGAAAAGAAAAACAAAAGAAAATTCCTCATATTAATCCTCCTTTTAGGTAGCTCGGAGCGCCCTTATAGGATCGACTTTTACCGCTTTAAATGCCGGAATAGAGGCAAAAATAATGCTTATCAGGAATCCAAATACGAAACTAAATATTACAGTCCCCCATTCCGCTCGAAGGTAAATCACATTAGAAATATTCATGTCCGACATGGTTTCTCCGAAGAGCGCGAGAGTATTAATCCCCACTTTGGATAAAATAAAGGAAATCAAACCGCCGGAGAGCGAACCCAGGAAACTCCCCACGATACTCAGTATTCCGGCTTCCAGGACAAATAAAACCAGGACTTCTCTCTGACTCATACCCAGC
Source organism: uncultured bacterium (assembly GCA_964485935.1). GTDB lineage: Bacteria > Hydrothermota > UBA3072 > UBA3072 > UBA3072 > JAFGHJ01. Next base: position 3,359 of record CAZALG010000035.1, read on the forward strand.
GCGGTCAAAGCTCCAATCTCCCGTTCTCTTTCATAAACGGAAATCAAAATGGTGTTTATGATAACGAAACTTGCGAGAAGAAGGAAGAAAAAATAAACCACGTTGTAAATTTGAGTCGCTATCCTTATCATATTAAAGTAATTGCCCTGATTTTCCCACGACTTGGCTGTATACTCCGGAGGCAGGCTTGCGTTAAGCTCATCCTCCAATGCAAGACTCTTATCTATATCGTTTAACAAAATCAATATTTCGGACGTTCCGTCTCCCATTTTTACTAAATCCTGAACTTTCTCGATGGGAGCAACTAAAAGTCTTTCATCGAGACTCTTTATTCCATAAGAAAAAATTCCGGTTATTTCAAATGATTTAATAGATACAGAGTTATAAACGGTCGGGGATAAGAATGTTATTCTTTGCCCGCCTCCTGTATGGAGGCCGAATTTTTCAGCAAATCCCGAACCGACCAGAATACCTTTTGAATCAGAAGAAAGATATTCTCCTTCAATAATTTTTTCATGCATTACATTAAATCTTTTTTCTTTTTCGGGGTCTATTCCGAGAAGCTGTGTGTAATAATTTTTATCATTAATGTTTAGCATTGCCGAAGTTTTAATACGCGGTGTCGCAAAATCAACTCCCTTTAGTTTTTCCAGCTGGTTAATGAGTTCCCCGGCATCTTCTATGTAATATTCCAGAGGTTGAGTCTTTTCTTTTTCAAAATATTTTTTATGTGCCACTTTTATGTGTCCCGTCTCGAGCATTATCACATTGTTGATGGTGTTACCCCACAGACCACCGATGAAAGATTTAAACATTACCACCAGAAAAGTGGCGAAAAAGACAGCTGTAATAGTAAGAAAGGTTCTTCTTTTATTGCGGAATATATTTTTAAAAGCAAGTTTTATTAGATGCTTCATCCGAATTTTCCCGCGCTTTTTAAGGTTTCAGAGATACTTCTCTTTAGAGCCCTTCTGGCTGGAAATGTAGATATAATGCTCGCCGATACTGTTGAAAATATCAAAGCGGTTATCATCATGCCGGGGTCCCATTTTGAGCGAAAGACAGCGGAAACCCGGTATCCGTAACTGATATCTCCTACGTAATTCGACATGTCCCATCCGTAACGTATTAAATACCAGGTAACAATCGCTCCCAATACGAGTCCCAGAATTCCTCCCAGAAATCCCATTGCTCCGGATTCAAATATAAAATTCAAAATAATTTCCCTGTTGGTCATTCCCATCGCCCGCATCATTCCTATTTCTCCCGTTCTTTCAAAAACTGCCATATTCATAGTGTTTACAATGCCAACCGTTATTATAATAAAAACCATCATGAGCATCATAGAAGACCCGCCCTTTTTACCCTGACTGAGATCTATGTAATCTTGAGCCTGCTCCTGCCAGGTTCTGACAGTGACACCTTCTATATCGATTTCTGATTTAAGCTCCCGGGCGAGGCTTTCTTCGTTTTGTTCCGCTTTGATGCTTATCAGATTTATATCTCCGTTCATGGCAAGCAAATGATTCGCCCCGTCGAGAGAAATAAAGAAAAATTTCTTGTTTAATTCGGGATTTGGAGTTTCAAACAAAGACGCGACCTTAAAAGCATCCGCATTAGGGGTTCCACCTTTAGTATCGACTTCTACAATAAGATATCCACCAATTTCTACATTTAATAACTCGGCTGTATTTTTACTTATCAATATTTCTTTGTTGCTTTCGGGAAGATTTCCTTCATAGACCATCTCTTCGAGCTCGTACACTTTCCTGTGAGATTCCGCTTCTATACCCATACCTATGAAGGGATATGAATCACCGGTAATTTCGTTTATTAAATTTGCCTTAAATTTTACCTCCGGAGTGTATTCTAGACCTTTTTCGTCGAGGATTTTCTCTATTTTGCCCCTTTCCTTAATAACTTCATCCACGGGAATGTAGTTTTCCTCTTCAAAGAATTCAGTATTACCTATCTTCACTGAAGCGGTTTCATATTTCTTTAAATTCCGAATAGTGGCTTCATCCGCCCACTCCAGCATCCCGCTAAAAAAGATAAGAACGCAAATGCCGACAGCGAGGGAAAGACACGTAAGGAAAGTCCTCTCTTTATATCGAAAAAGATTTTTCATACCTAATTTAAAAATGAATTTCATTCTTGAATCTTCCCATCCCTTAGTTTTATGCGCCGCCTTGAATATTCCATCACCATCGGGTCATGGGTGGCAAACAGAAAGGTTATTTCTTCTTCCTTGTTTAGTTTTCTCATAAGCTTCATTATCTCTCCGCCGGTACCGGAATCGAGATTCGCGGTAGGCTCATCGGCAAGAACAAGCACAGGGTCTTTAATAAGAGCCCGTGCGACAGCTACTCTTTGCTGCTGTCCTCCGGAAAGTGCCGCGGGTTTTCGTTCTTCCATTCCCTTAAGCCCCACCTTTTCTAAAAGATTATATACTTTTTTCTTTATTTCCTTTTCCGAAATTCCAAGTAAATTGAGAGGAAAGGCAACGTTCTCGAAGGCTGTTAGAACGGGAATTAAATTAAACGTCTGGAATACGAACCCAATTTTTTCCCTTCTAAAAAGAGTTCGTTCTCTTTTGTTCAAATTACTTAGGTCTTTACCGTCAAAAAATATTGTTCCTGATGTCGGGGAATCAAGTGCTCCGATTAGATTAAAAAGAGTAGTTTTTCCGCTTCCGGAAGGACCCGTGATCGCAGAGAATTCACCGTTTTCTATTACAAGAGAGACTCCACGGAGAGCTTTCGTCTCGGTTTCTCCGGAAATATAAACCTTACTTAAATCTTTCGTTTTAATTAATTCCATAATCAATCTCCCTGTACTCGATAAGAATTAATCCTTTTTTGTATTGTAATTATCGGGATATAATTTTATTTGTCAAGGTGGTATATAACTTAAGCGAAAGTTCCCAAAAAATAAAAAAGGCAGAGCGGACGGCTCTGCCTTTTTTTAATGTATTGCCTATTTTATCAATAAAACCTTCTCTGTATCAGTAAACTTCTTGCCAACCGCTTCCATTTTGACGAAGTACACCCCTGCTGGTTCTTTATCCATATTTATTTTAAGCAAATACACTCCAGGCTTTTCTTCTTTTGAAATCTCCTTTATTGTTTTACCTGTTATATCGTACACGCTAAACCTGATAGTAGATTCTTCAGGTGCAGTATAGCTGAGTTCTAAAAGACTGTTTGCCGTTATTCTTTTAGCATCAATCGAATAAACGTCGGGTAGTTCGTCGAGTGGGACGCCTGAGGAAGTCGAAATTGTAAATAACGCGTCGCTTACGTCTGACGTACTTCCCGTTGAATCACTCACTCTTACAAGGCAACTATCCGAAGGTGTGTTGGGTATCATCCAGGAATGAGTACCGGCATCCGGGGTAATGGCGATTACGTCCGTCCAGGCAGAACCATTGTCGGTCGAATATTCGATTTTGACATTGCCGGTGATACCGGTGGATGTCCAGGTAATATCATACGTACTGTCCACCTTCCAGTCTTCTCCGCCGTTAGGGGATGTTACCGTTATATACAGGGTATCTGAAATTGCGAAAATCGCGTCGCTTGTATCAGAGGGGTCTCCATCCGTATCACTAACCCGTACAAGACAACTATCCGAAGGCTCATTAGGTATTGTCCAGGGATGAGTGCCGTCATCCGTGGTACTGGCGATTACGTCCGACCAAACCGAACCGCTGTTGGTCGAATACTCAATATGGACATTACCGCTTGTGCCGTTTGATGTCCAGGTGATGTTCTGATTACTTCCTGTATTCCAGTTTTCTCCGCCGTTGGGCGAAGTAACTGTTATATAAGGAAGCCTATGATTAGAAGAGAATTCAGAAGTATTTCTGTTACGATCGGTGGTTGTCGCAGTTACATAATCGCCCGGAATAAGTCCGGAAACTACAGTACTCCAGTTGCCCAATCCCGATCCATTCGGAGTCGCTGAACCAAGATAGACTTGCCCTTCTCCGTATCCGGTAGGATCAGGATTCGCCTTAAAGATTTCTACTATCGCCTGCGTGGGGTCGGTGTCAATATCTATAGTGCCGGAGATTGTTGTATTCCCGGCAAGATGAACAGTGCTGTTTATGACCGGAAAGTTAAGCTCCTGGTTGGGCCCTGTATCGGGATCTCCGCCATCATTGGCAGTTACCATATCATCTGATAAGTCTATACCTAAATATCCGGGTGCGCCAGGACCATTATTGTATATTGAGTTCTGAGTTATTATATTATAATCTGCATTTGTATTATTGTTAGAATGTTCCCATATCATCACCCCACTTCTGCCATTAAAAGCAATCGTATTATTTGGGCCAATCACATTGTTATGAGCCCAACCAAGCCACCAGTCATCCGCTGGAGGACCATCCCCGTAATAATGACCTATGCTTATTCCTTCTCTATTATTCGGAAGTGGCGAAGAATGATTAACGTTCAAACCGATTGTATTATTTAAGATAATATTGTTGCGGCTATTATGTTCTTCTTCCCCCGTCCAGCCAATAATACATATTCCTTCTGTATCATTCCCGGAGATAAGATTGTCATCGACTATATTATCATGAGCCCCCTCACTTATACATACCCCGGTATGGTCATTCCCAAGGTCATTCATGCCTGTAATATCGGTCCCCAGATAATTAAATTGCACGATATTACCATGATTATCGCCAGGGGGACAATTGGAAATGCCAACACCTTCGCCATAATTGCCGGAAGAGAGGTTGTTTGAGACCATATTGGTAGCTACAAGACCTGTATGCCCAGGAGGCACTACAATATTGATTCCTGCCCAGGGACTCAATTGGTTTGTTCCATTGCCGCAATCCTGGGTTCCGGAAGGATCCGTTCCGGTAAAATTACAATATATAACGTTATTCACAGTCCCGCCCGGCGTATCCTCAATTCTAATTCCATCCTGCTCGAAACTGTCAATCACAAGACCCTGAATTGTATTGTTCGGAGAAGTTATCCATAATCCGTGCGAAGCTCCGGCTTGAGAGCCGTTAATTTCTATTAGGAGCGTTGCCGTCGAGGGTGGGTTTGCTCCGGCACTAGCCCCCCCTTGAGACAACCCATCTATTTGAACACCGGCAATATCTATAAGTTGAGGGAGTTGTGATTGAGGATAAATAGTATGCACTCCCGCTCCGGGAATGTTAAAATCTATTACATCCGCTATGCCGTTACCATTTGCTGAAGTAATAGCGGCACGCAGGCTGCCTGCACCGGCATCATTTGTGTTTGTAACAGTAAAGGTGGCTCCTTCTGAGTAGATAGGCAACAAAATAAGAGAAAAGCAAAGGATGAAGAACATAACGAAACTTAACATTCTATTCTTTTTCACAATACACCTCCTTTTATTATTTACAGTATAAGGGAATAGAAACAAAAAGTCAAGAAATTAAAAATTTTGTGTTGTCATGCGGATAGTGTTATATATTTGTGATCTTTGTGTCATTCTTTGTTCCTGGTTCGTAGTTCCTTGTTCGTTGTTCTTTGAATTTTTATCCGGTCTGCCGTCTGCGGTCATCCGTCATTATTTCTAACCGTCCAACTGACTAACCGACCAACAGACCAACATTTTTAGCCCTCTGTGTTCTTTATGGTTCAATCAATCGATTTTTCAAGTGTAATTACTTCTGTATCGATATCTCCGTGTTTATATGGATTTCTTCTTATTTCCGTGTATCCCATTTTATTCCAGAAAGGTAGCACTTCTATATTCGGTAAAAGTACGCCGATTCTTATTTTTTGGATATTTTTCCAGCTTTTGATTATCTCTTCAAGTTTATTATGAGCCCGCGTTCCCAATCCTTTTCGCTGATGTTTTTCCGATAATAAAAGAAGCCCGAGCATGACGGTTGACTCATTCGGGAATCCACGACATAGATCTATACATCCTATCATATAATTGTTTAGATATATTCCAAAGACAAATTTATCCTGAAATTCTTTCCCCGGCGCTATTGCATCAAAAAGCTCCTTTCCGTCTTCAGGAGATGAAAACCCACCTGAAGTGTTGATACAATAATTAGGCGATTCTTCAAGTACTCTTTGTACTCCAGCTACTTCGCCTTCTCTGCCTTCAAGAATTTTTATTTCAAGTTTTTCTTTTTTCATATATAAATCTTATGGATGTTTTGGAGATTGGCAAGATGTAGGGTGAAAAATTCTTGACAACAGCTTTAAATACTTTATAATTCTTATTATAGATAATTTTATTCAATCATTCAGGAGGTTAAAAATGAGCGTTTGTTTTACCGGTAAGTTTAGTTTAATTAGAAAAGATTCCCTTGCGCTTATTATCTCGGTATTTTTTCTTTGTTCAGTCCCAAATCATGCGCAACCCGCTGTCTGGATAGATAGTGTTAATTCGACTACAGTGGGTTTGTATGAGAAGTTTGAAATATTCGTAGGCTTAGAAGCAGAGTACATAAATCCATACAATCCCGAAGAAATTGATCTTCGAGCTGTTTTTACTTCTCCTAGTAGCGCGACATGGGAGATAAACGGATTCTTTGACAATTACGAGAACGATTCTCTATGGAAAATAAGATTTTCTCCCAATGAATCAGGAACCTGGACTTACAAACTTGTCGTAACTGACATAAATGGTACAGATAGTACCGATGCCGGTTCCGGATTTACGGCTACTTCATCCCCTCATCACGGATGGCTAAAAGTTTCCCCCAATAATCCTCATTATTTAATGCATGATAACGGTACCTCATTTTACGGTGTTGGAGTATATTATCCATGGAATGCAAGGGAATCCGGGTTAGATGATTTAAAGAATCATGGCGCAAATATGTTTGCTTATTGGAATTGTACGTACGACTGGGCAGGGAATGGGGGTGGAAGGTACCTGATTGAATCAATATCTTCCGGTTTAGGCTCCTACGATCAGAGAAAGTGTGCACGAATCGACCAACTTCTTTCCTGGGCAGAAGAAAGAGATATGAAGATGATGCTCGCGATATGGCCGCATGGCTACTTGCGTACTTCCTCTCATCCATGGGGAGGCGGGGAATGGAATACTCAAAATCCTTATAACACAATATGTTCAGTAGACTCTTTCTTTATAGATTCAGATTGCTGGGAGTATCAGAAAAAACAGTATCGCTACATCATTGCAAGATGGGGTTATAGCCGTGCTATGGGAATATGGGAGATAATAAACGAAATAAATGGCACGAGTGGTTGGGTATATGATGAAACTGCAGCAAATCAATGGTTTGAAAACACTCATAATTATTTTGCCGATAATGATCCATACCGAAGGCCCACTACCGGCTCTAAAAGTGGATACTACTACGACCGTCGTTGGGAATTTTCCTACCAGACATGCGACGTGCTCAATATACATTTATATGAGGCGCAAGCGTGGCCGAAGCATTACCCGACAGATGACCTCCGAAGCAGTCTCTGGAATTACGTAATGGAATCGCAATATTTATGGGATAATTTTTTAAAACCCGGTATAATTGGAGAATCCGGTTATACTACTACTTACGTAGACCCGGAAAGCTTTGAATATACAATCACATATCATAATGCGCTCTGGGCTTCTTTATCTAACGGTCTTTCCATGACACCTGTATGGTGGAATTATGACCAGGCTAATGTTCCTCCCGAGAACCTCGATCAACTTTCACGTTTTTCTAAATTCGTATCTGATATTAATTTTGCCCATTTCGATCTCGACACTGCAAAAATTGAGGTACCGAATTGTGATGCATATGCTCTGAGGAGTGACTCCTTCGCGTTTGGCTGGGTAAGGGAAGAAAACGGTAGTGCGGTAGGAAACAGGTCCTTGGTTTTAAATGGATTGTTGGATGGAGAGTATAAGGTAGCATGGTATAATTGTTGGGGAGGTAATTTCATAAAAGAAGATACTCTGGATTGTACCGGCGGAGTCCTTTCCGCAATTATCCCTTTGTTCGATAGCGCAGACATTGCTTTTAAGGTGTTGCCTCCATCTATGAGCGGTGTAAAAGAAAAGTTAGAAATTGCGGGAGATTTTTTACTTTTGGGTAATTCGCCTGAGCCGTTTACGAACAGTACAACTATTTCTTACGTACTTCCCGAGGATTTGAGGGTAAGTGTTAAGGTTTACGATTTGAGCGGAAGACTTATTTCTACTCTTCTCCGTGGAGAAGTACAGAGGTCAGGTAAAAATACCCTGGAATGGAATGCCGGGGATTTAACTTCTGGTGTATATTTCTACCGTGTTGAAGTCGGGAATAAGGCTGTGTCCGGGAAATGCATTCTTCTGAGATAAAGTATCGCATACGAGAGTATAGTCGATAGTCACCAGGGCGTGTTGCCTAAAGGCAAATTCAATTTGCATATTTAATTATATTCCGATTT
>CAZALG010000036.1:0-6860 GCA_964485935.1 uncultured bacterium
TTTTATGATCCCTTTGTTTTTACCCACCAGGGAACAAGTTGGACCGATCCTTCAATGGAAAGCCTTGCCGGTGTTCCGTTCCCTTACAACTCAGACGAAATGCCTGAGTGTCCCACTGAGCTTCTCGGTACCTGGATAGAAGATCTTATAGACAATTACGAAATTGACGGCACTGTAGAACATGTAAACGAACTAATAGATATTGCTGTGGATTTTAAAAACACACGTGATGTTCCTCTACTCTGTGGTGAATTCGGTGTTCATATACCTAACAGCGACAATGAAGACCGTACGTTCTGGCATGAAATGGTAAGAAATTATCTTGAGGAAAACAGTATTGCCTGGACGCTATGGGGTTATGAAGGAGGTTTCGGGATTTTCGAAGAGGGGTCCAATGAAATGTTCGATTATGATTTAAATGTTGAGCTTCTTGAAGCATTAGGTTTTAATATCCCTCCACAGGAAGATTATATACTCAAACCCGATACAACCGGCTTCGACATGTATCTTGACTATGTTTGCGAAAATATTTTTGGCTCAAGCTGGCACAGCGAAGGTATTCTAAATTATTATTCGGATAATAATACTTATGAGGGAAAATATTGTATATATTGGACAGGAGTGGAACAGTATTCCAATATCGGATTTGACTTCTCCCCAATAAAGGATTTGACCATATTGGTGGATAGTAACTATGCTTTTGACTTCTGGGTCCGGGGCGACAATCCCGATATAGAATTTGACGTTCGCTTTATAGATACGAAAACAGAAGACCCTGGCGATCATCCCTGGAGAATGCGCTATACAATTGATGAACAAACAGTACAATGGGACGGGGAGTGGCATCATGTACATATACCGTTACAGGAATTTACCGAACACGGTTCCTGGGATGACGGAACCTGGTATGATCCGGTCGGAGATTTTACCTGGGCAGCCACAGATTGGTTTGACATCGTTGCTGAGCATGACACTCTGGAAGGAATGAATCTCTACTTTGATAATATAAGAGTTATAGAAAACTCCTCATCTATTGGAGAAAAATATACACAAAAGAAAAGCTTACAAATTCTTGGAATAACACCCGACTATTCGGGCAAATTTCTCAATATTAAATTTCAAATACCCGAATCAGGAGAAGTTCGTCTTGAAGTATATAATTTACTGGGAGAAAAAATTAATACCCCGGTGAATCGAAAAATGAAAGCCGGTATTCACAATATTAGACTTTCAATAAAAGATTTCCCAAGTGGATTATATTTTTACCGGTTAAAATCTGGTAACTCTACTAAAACCGTAAAATATCCGTTGATAAAATAGATTCGGGAAAAACGACCACGGTTTTCACGGCATGAAGCCCCCCAACGTTTCCCTTCCTATCTTCAATTCCGGGATATCTTTAAGCCCGATTCGTAGGCTATAATCCCATACTTCGCCAAAAGTATTGACGGACAAAGTTAGCTCCCAACAATGTAAATCTCTTACGAGATTTAATCTGGTACTTGTAACCTTACCCCTTTCAAAGTCGTAATGTGTCGTTATTCTTAACTTCCACTTGGGAGTCGGGTTAAAATTGATACCCATATCAGCCTGCTGGATTCGTTCTGCTTCTGTAAAACTGATAGAATGCCTTAAATAGAAATCAAGCGGGCTTCCTCCAAAATTAGTTTTATATTTAAGGTCAGTGTTGACTCTTTTATCACCAAATTCACGTGAATCCAAATCATAAGAAGTATAATAATCCTGACTCAAAATATCTCCCAACCAGAACCTACCGTATATGGAAACTGGAGAAAATTTATCTTCTTGATATCGATAATTACTTGAAAGCCTAAGTGAAGCAAAATCATATTTTCTTTTCCCAATTTTACATTGAAATAAATTATCCAGGGAAAGATTTAAAGATCTTACTCCCGCCGGTACAGAAAAACCGGAAATATTAGAAACATCATAACTACCCGGATCAGGAGCGTATGAGAAAGAAACCGAAGGAGTCATAACATGTCTGAATTTAGTTACAGGAGGTATTCCAAAAAAAGAAAGTCCGTATAACCTAGTTTTCACTTTTGTTACAGCTTTCCAATAATTAATTAAAACATCTTCGTTTTCGTAATAATCGCTCTTTCCGTTAAGAGCTATGCCAATATCAAAAACACTAAAATCGAAATTTAAGTTTGAATTTCCAGAAAAACCCGAAGCCCAGCGACCTGTTTCGTCCCGGGTAAACTTATAGTAACTTCTAATATTAACATCCCCCATTTCCAAATGCGGAAAAGTCATATTTACAGATGGCCATCTCTCATGCAATATATCGGTGGTTAAATTCTCCCGATGGTCCATAATAACATCGGTTTCCGTTCCCAGTATTTTGCCTTTCCAGTAAATATTATAATTAATTTCCTTTTGCAGCAGACGTTCAACTTCACCGGGTTCATAATCTTTTATATAGCCAGGATCAGACTCTATTTTAGTATCAACGTTCAAATTTATTCCTCCCGGTATTTCCGATTTCGTATCAACCGCAAGCTCCCATCTTTCTTCCCCACTTTCCCTTTCTTTAATATAATTACCCCTTATATTGCCTCTACTATAAGGCATTAAATTCCATCGTGCCTGATTTATATCAAAACGAACACCTTTGTCAGTATAATAATTCAGATAGAAAATAATATCGGCGTGTTCCCCAAGAGTCTGATACCAGCCTAACTTTCTAATATAATTACCTCCATAAGAAGAAGTCCCAAACTCTGGTCTTAATAAACCTGAAGACCTTTTTTTCTTTATTGATTGCATGTAAAAGGGAACAAAAAAAACAGGTATATCCTGAACTAAAAGCAGAACCGGTTCAGCTATCAAACTTTCATCGATATTAATTCTCATTTTCGGTGAATAAAACCAGAAATGAGGAGGATCCAGCTCACAAGTTGTGTAATAACCGTTTCTAATTCTCAAAATATTGCCTTTAAAATATCTAATCTTTTCTCCGAAAAACCATCCGTTCTCAGCCTCGGTCTTCGCGTTAAAGGCATCCCCAATTTCCCGATTCACATCATAGCTCATCTTTTCAGCCCTTATATCACTATTACCATCATTAAAAAGGACGCCCCCTTTAGCAGTCAGCAACCTTCTTTTTAAATTGTATAATATGGTATCAGCAGAGATGTTAAGTTTACCGTATTTCGCACCGGCATTTCCGTATATTTGAACAAGAGATGAATCTACTTTAAAAAAAATCTTGTCACCGGAATAGTGAACAATCGACGCGGGATCAGAATTATCAGCAGAAAATAAAAAAATTAAAAGAAAAAAATTCACGAAACAATCAAAAACACAAATTCACCTGAAGCGGAAAGCGAATGTCGGGTAACGGTTATCATAGTTTATTTGTGTTTTGAAGGTCAAACGGTTAAAAATTCATTTAGATTTCTCAAGAGCTTTTACCATTTTAAAAAGCTCAGGGAGCCTTCTGGTGTAAATTTCATTTTTCAGAACACTCAATCGCTTATCAGCGGGATACCCAAAAACCGATTCTCCTTCTTTAACGTCTCTGATAACACCCGATTTAGCAGCAATTATGGCATTCTTGCCGATTTTTATATGATCGGCAATTCCCACCTGACCGGCAATTATTACATTATCCCCCACCTTACAGCTGCCGGCAATTCCCACCTGAGCAAGAATAATTACATTCTTCCCAATTTTAACGTTATGAGCTATATGAACAGAGTTATCTATTTTTGTGCCGTCTCCAATAATTGTGTTCCCTATTGTTCCCCTGTCAATCATAGTAAGAGCTCCTATTTCCACCCTATCTCCTATAATAACATTACCAATATGCGGTATCGCTTCTAGTTCACCTTTTATTCTTTGATATCCAAACCCCTCAGAACCTATTACAGCACCAGGATAGATTTTAACATCCCGACCAATCTTAGTTCCATCTAAAATAACTGAATGGGGATAAATTATGCAATTATAACCTATTTCAACATTGTTCCCGATATAAGAAGACTGAAAAACATTGACTCCGTCGCCCAAAACACAATTGTCTCCAATGAAAACATTTTCACCTATTTTGACATCTTTTCCCACTTTAACATGAGAAAAATCTTCTGCTTTCATCAAATATTTCTGGGGAATTCGTATAGAAGCAGGATAAAAACGTTTTAGTATTTTTACCAACGAAGTCTTTACATCCTTTACTTTAATCCAGGACTTTGCAGAACATTCTTTTACACTTTCAGGAACAACAGCTGCGAGGTTTTTTAATCCTTTTGCCTCATCTATCTTCTTCTCTTTAAAAAAAAATACAAGATCCCCTTTCTGGGCATCCTGTATCTCTGAAATCCTCTTTACCTCAAAATCAGGATCGCCATTTACCTCGCCTTCTAAAAGCTCAGCAATTTCCCTAATTTTCACTTGTACAACTTAGCTATCTCTGGTATTACTTCTTCCGCTATTTTATCCCGAAGATTTTCTTCAACACCAACATCGACTTTCTCGGTCACCACAGCCTGTTCTTTTTCTCTGTCAACAATCGAATACTCAAAGAAAATATTACCGGATTCAACCCAAACTCTTCCTATTACAACAAAATTCACTCCCGACATATTAAGAAATTGAACAGCAAGAGAAATGTTCTCACTTACCTCCTCTTCATTTTCTATCGCTAGACTACTCTTTGCGCTAACCAAATCTTCCGATTTGATTTTCTCAAAGGGATCTTTCAATTCACTTATCCCGACATATATCAGATTTTTAATAATCGATCCAAGCGTTCTCGACTTGGAATCCGCGTCTTCTTCTTTAAAATAAAAAACATAATATTCGACTTCTTCACCCTCAGTTTCCGGCAGATACTTTCTATTTAATTCATCTAAAATTCTATTGGTTACATCATACATATCATCGGCATATAAAACGACACCGGTAGATGCGTCCAAAATAAAAGTGAATTCTTCTTCTTTGGCAATTTCAGATACTATAGTATCTATTTCCGCAAGAAGCGGCTGCATTAACTCTTTATTTAGAGTCTCAGCTTTACCATCTTTACGATATACATCGTTGATGTAATTTTCAAGGTCCGCTTTCTTTTGCTGTATTTCCTGTATCTTACGCATTCTAGCTTCTTCAGTTAACATAAAAGACTGTGTTTCTAAACTTTTTTGAAGTTTCTCAAGTTCCTGTTGTCGTCGGTTAACTTCCTTTTTCCATTCATCAACTTTACTTTGAAATTCATTTCTAATCTCCTGCGCTCTTTGGTACTTTGATAATATCTCCTGCGAATCAATATAACCAATCTTTTGTTCGGCAAAAAGCGGTAAAGCAAAAACGACAAACAAAAATTTAAAATTTATCTTCATTCTTCCTCCCTTTTCCTGATACAGAAATTCCCATACTTACGATAAACTCATTATCGTCAAAATCTCCTGAATATCTTCTATTCTCGAACATTATGGACAAAGGTAATTCGCTAATATCGAAAGATACACCTCCAAAAAATCTATCAGCGTTAACCTCAAATCCACTACCCATAGAATACATTCTACCATATCCTAACTTAAGAAATGCATAATTTACACCAACTAATCCTTCCTTCCTATCAACAGAAAACATTATGCTTTTGTTCTCACTAAAGGAGTAATTAAGACCAAACCGCAGGGGAGCATCAAGTTCAAACTCTTCTTTCTCTTCATCTTCATATTGTTTTTCTATTTCCTGGTAGGGACAAAAATAACCTCCCAAACTTAAATTTGCTATATTGAAATTAAAGCCCAAGCCTACGGAATAACCTCTGAAATAAGTACTAACCGTATCATAAACATCATAATAATCTTCAAAATCAATCCACCGAATATCATCATTCTTCCCATTTAAAAGATTAACATCCATTCCTAACGAAAGAAAACCTAAAGATTTAGCCACGTATCCTCCAAAACGATACAGGCCACCTTTTCTAAAGAAATAATTATCATAAGTATAATTTTCATCAGAGAAGGAAGAAAAAGCTTCCATATCACAATCATACAGGATATTAAAACTTCCCCCCAGAGTAAACCCTAAAACCATAGGAATATTAAAGAAGAAAGAAGAAAACCCCCCTGCTGTTTTTGTATAATCATCAGATAAAAGACGAAAATTCACAGAAAGGCAGTCCCCCGTATCTGCAAGCGCCGGATTAACATAAACATTTCCTACCAAAGCAGGAAACTGTGAAAAACCGTCGCCTCCAATCCATTCACCCGGTAAACTATCCGAAAGATTAGGGTTTACAGATATAAGGAGAAAAAGATTAAATAAAAACATCATCTCGGAAACTCCACCCAGATAAATTGAATTCCTATGTTTTCAATATCCCCAAGAGATGCAGTACCAATCCCGTCTATATCATTTGTTGCTCTAATTTGAAGATGACAAATGCTATCATGGGAAAGTTCTCTAAAGTAAAAAGCAAGATCAAACTTCAATGAATCACTTTCTGAATCAGCGCCTCTTGTATATAAATAGTTTGAACCAACCGAAATAAAGCCTACATCAAAAGGCATTGGATTTAAAACACCGAAATACAATTCAGCGTTTGCTACCGAATTTAAATCCGAAGGCAATGAATCACGGCGAATAAAAATATGAGTCCTTATTGAAATCCCTCTCCCCACCAAAAGAGAATCAGCAAAGACTGAATCCCGGAATGGGTGTTTAACAATGTAGGCACCCTCATCACACGAAAATATAGAATCCGCCATAGTATCTTCAGGCTCAAGTTCCAACTGAGTTTCCCCGGCACTAAAAGAATAAAAGTTATCAGTATAAACAGCCAATCCATAAACATTAATTTCGTCAATTAAAGATTTATCAAGAGC
>CAZALG010000036.1:6870-11484 GCA_964485935.1 uncultured bacterium
AAGAATTTCCGATAAATATCTTGGGGTTTGAATCGTTCACCTCCTCAACAAGAAGAGGATTTAATGTATCGATTAGCGAACCAATATCACTCCATATATATGTAGAATCTTCACCCCACTCTTTCTTCATTTTGTATAAAGTCAGCCGGGTAGTATCCGGGTCCGAATAGAACTGCACGAAAAGACTATCGAAATCATAAGGAATAGAATCGAATTTCATTATCGAATAAGAATCAAAAACATCTCTTTTTCCACAAAATAATAAATCTGAACCTCCGGTAGAAATAGCTTTAACCTTTGTATAAGCCGAATCGACCAACAAAACTTTGCTGAAAACCGGAACTGGCTCAACGCTATATTCTTTATCAGGCTCACATCCAATAGTTGCCGCGATAAGAACAATAAACATAAGAATTTCAATTAAAAAATACTTTCTCAAAATGTCGTCCCTATCTGGAAATGAGGTTTCCATTGTTTGGCACCTTCAAATTCATTCAAGTTATATCCAAAGTCTACACCCAGAATACCAAGCATGGGGATTTCTACCCTGAAACCAACTCCTACACCATAAAAAAGATCAAGCATATTCGCTTCCTTTAAATCCTCAAAACAGTTACCTGCGTCTAAAAACACCATCCCGTATCCTTTGTCTCCAAAATTCAACCTTAGTTCTAGATTATTTAGTACGGCAAACTTACCCCCGACGTATCTACGTGATGGATCAGGTATAATCGTTTCGTCATCGTAACCGCGCAAACCCCAACTTCCAGTACCGCCGAGCAAAAACCTCTCGAGCAAGGGAACCACTTTTCCTGAGGGAGCGTACGCGTAACCTATTTTTGTTCTATTCATAATAACCAGATCTTCTGCAAGAATAGACTGAAATTTTCTCGTTTCAAGGTTTAACTTATAATACCTTCTATCCCCACCTAAAATACCCCCCGCGTTCTTTGCGCCCAAAGCATAATAACTGCCTACCCTCGGAGCCACCTTAGAATCTCTGGAGTCGTAAATCAGCATACCATATAAAGAACTTTCCCAATTGAGTCCGGAATCAAAGTCCGCGTATTCACCTTCAGCCTCCACGTCTTCCCTTTCCAGGCGGTATGTAAACGATGCACTAAGATTCCTTTCCTTATTCAATATCCTGCCGGCAGAAACAGAACCTCCCACTTCTTTTACCATATAGTAACTTCTCTGCCAGTGCGTATTATAAAGACTAAAACCAGCGGAAGTAGGCGTATCAAAAAGCCATGGTTGATTCCAGGATAACGAAATATTCTGAAGCGACCGACCTTCATAAGATGTAAGAGTCTTCTCAAAAGCAAAGCTAAGAGTTTGTCCCGTTCCAAATACATTAGGCATAGATAAATTTAATCCACCCGTAAAACCGTAAGTACCGGAATAGGCAATAGAGCCTCCAATTTGCCCCGTATATTTTTCCTCAACATCCAGAAAAAGATCTATGGAATCAGGAGAGGGAAAATCCATATCTATTTTCATATTAGAAAAATAGCCAAGTCGGAAAATATTCCTGTAACTATGCATTATTCTGTCTCTCTGGAAAAGCCTTCCGGGATAAATAACCGTGTTCCTCCTGATTACCTTATCGTAAGTTTTATTATTGCCTGTTATATTAACAAACCTCACATAAACAGGATCTCCTTTATCTACATAAAGATCAATTTCGACAATTGTATCTTTTACAATATTATAACTGGGAATAACCGCCGCGTGGAGGTAACCGTAGTTAGAATAAAAAATAGAAAGGTCTTCCATTGTTTTCTGGATCTTTTCTTCGTTAAACAATTCTCCCTTTTCCCACTGCAGCTTACCTGAGACAAACCCAAGATCTTCTGTCCCTTCAAGATGAGTATCCCCAAAGTAATAAAGCCTGCCCTCGTCCACAACATAATTTACTGTTGCCTTATTATACTTGTACTCCACATAAAAAGTATCCACACTGGCGCCCAGATACCCATGTTTTCTATACAAAGCTTCTACCTTTGGAGCGTCCGCTGCCAGAGAATCCAACTTCAAGCTATTATTTCTCCAGAAAAGATACCAAGTTTTTGTCTTATTTGAAAGAACCTTGGAAAGCGTATGGTCCGAAAGTCCCTCATTTCCAATAAAATTAATCTTATTAACTTTATATTGTGCTCCTTCTTCAATGATGAATGTCACTTTCATCCCGTCTTCCTCTTCTTCTTTAGAAATGGAAATTTCTGTTCCCGAGAATCCTTTCTCTTCATATAAATCATATATTTTTTCCTTTATCCTGTGCAACTTATATTCTGAAAGCATAGCAGGAGGCGATAAATCAACAAGAGACGATATATCACCATCACTCAATTTTGTATTCCCTTCAAACTCCAATGATTTGAGGCGAGGATTTTCTTTTGCCTCAATTATTATTCTAACTCCTCCGCTTTCTCTTTTGGCGTTAAGTTCCACATCGCTAAAAAAACCTGCACTATAGAGACTTTTTATTGCCCATATTCCCATCTCGCGGGTTAAAATCTCCCCTATTCTAAAACCAGAAGAACGGACAACGAGAGAAGTATCGACTTCCCTAAGTCCTTCTACATCAATATCCACTATTACTTCCCCATATGGAAAAGCAAATAAAAGAATTAGTCCTAACATCGCGAGTCAACAATAATATATTTCATCATAAAGTCAAGGGTATTCACCGGAAGGATTATCTATATACCCTTTGTGGATAAAGACTCTTCCGAGTGCCTGGTTTTAATTCTAAACTGATTTGAATGTAACTTCATTCTCCCTGATATACGATTCTCTTCTCCTTAAAACTTTTTTCTGCCATCTCAATTGCTTTTATTACTCTCAAGGCGCTATAACCATCTGTAAGTGGTTTTCTTCTTTCTCTTACACACTTCAAAAAATGCTCCATTTCTATCCTCAAAGGTTCCCTATTGGAAAGAGTAGGAGAATGAATATCTCCTGATCTATAAGACAGTAAAAACTCTCCATAATCATGAGGGTCTTCGAAATCTACGCCGGAATTATATATTTTTACTTTCTCCTGGGGATTGGTTTCG
This sequence comes from uncultured bacterium, assembly GCA_964485935.1. GTDB lineage: Bacteria > Hydrothermota > UBA3072 > UBA3072 > UBA3072 > JAFGHJ01. The sequence continues at coordinate 9,933 of CAZALG010000036.1, forward strand.
TTATAGACTATCATTTTCTTACTACCCACTATAATTGTTTCTCTAACTTTAGAAGGAGCCAGCCACCCTACCTGAATATCAGCAATCATACCACAATCAAAAGCCAACTGAACAAAAGCCACATCAGGTAAACCATCTACGACAGAAGCTTTAGCCATAGTAGCAACAGAAACCGGCTTCGAATCAACCCATTTAAAAATAATAGACAAATCATGAGGAGCCAAATCCCACAGAACATTTACATCCTTTCTATGAATTCCTAAGTTCACTCTGGTAGAAGTTATGTACTGAAGTTCTCCAACCTCATCGTTTTTTATTATATCATTAATTTTTATCACAGCATCGTTATATTCAAAAATATGACCGACCATCAGCACACACTTTTTCGCTGCTGCGAGATCTATAAGTTCCATAGCTTTAGGAGAAGATTCTGTTAAAGGTTTCTCAACAAATACATCCTTTCCTCTTTCTATGAAATCCTTTGCGATCGAATAATGAGTACACACAGGTGTTGATATTAATACAGCTTTCACCTCATCATCGTCTAGCAATCTATTATAGTCTTTAACATAAGTCACATTGGGAAAAATTTTACGAACCTCTTCCAATCTGCCTTCGTTTTTTTCGCAACCGACAACTTCAACATCTCCCAAAGAAAGAACACTTCGCATTAAATTAGGTCCCCAATATCCAAGTCCGATAACTCCAACCTTCATAAATACTCCTTTATTTGCAAAAACTTCTTATGGTTTCCACAACTCTCCCTGCATCTTCTTCAGTCAAATGCGGATACATAGGAAGCGATAAAATTTCACCTGCTATCTTTTCTGTTTCTGGTAAATCTCCCCTTTTATATCCGTTGCCTTTCATAGCTTTCTGAAGATGAACAGGCACAGGATAATGCATCCCGCAACCAATATCGTTTCTTTTTAAGTGTTCAAAAAGTTTATCTCTTTGTTTGGAACGAATTACATAAAGATGATATACATGAAATACATTTTTAGCTTCTTCCGGAGTTACAAGAGGTAAATCCTTCAAAGCTTCATTGTAAAAGTGAGCTATTTTTCTTCTCTTTCCATTCCACTTATCTAAAAGCTTTAATTTGCAACGCAGGACAGCCGCCTGCAGCTCATCCAATCTGGAGTTATAACCTACCAATTCATGATAATACTTACCATTCTGACCATGTTCTCGTAGCCTTCTCACTACTTGCGCATACTCATCATTATCAGTGGTAACTCCTCCTCCTTCTCCGAAAGCACCAAGATTTTTTGAAAAATAGAAACTAAAAGCTGCTAAATCACCAAGGGTTCCTGCTCTTTTACCCTTATATTCTGCGCCATGCGCCTGAGCCGCATCCTCGATTATAAAAAGGCCATATTTGTTTCCTATTTCTTTAAAGCTATCCATATCGGCAGGATGTCCATAAATATGAACCGGTAAAATAGCTTTTAAAATCTTACCTGTTTTTTTGTCTTCTAATCCTTCCTTTGCTTCTATACAATTTTTATCTATGTATTCGCGAGTATTTTCTACGGACAATGTATAAAAT
>CAZALG010000037.1:0-11344 GCA_964485935.1 uncultured bacterium
TTTTTGGTGAAAAATAAATAAAGGGGTTGACTTTTTCTCATAACCACAGAGACATTAGAGTCACTCGTCACAAGTCTTGAGTCATGAGTCAAAAACCCACCAACTTTATTATGCCGTCAGCCGTCGGCGGTCAGCTGTCAGCCTTTAAGTGGTGCTCTTGACATAAAACACAAATCCCCTAATATACAACCTAGAATTAACGCAACGATGTAAATTGACGGCTAAAATTTTAATCGGAGGATAATAGATGGCTAAAAAAGTTTCGCTTACAGGTATAAAACCGACGGGAATGCCGCATATAGGAAATTATTTCGGTGCCATAAAACCGGCATTAGATTTAGCAGAAGACTACGAATCAAGATATTTTATAGCAGATTACCACGCTTTAAACGCAGTAAAAGATAAAGAAAAACTAAACTACATGACTTATGAAGTCGCGGCAAGCTGGCTTGCGTGCGGGCTGGACCCTGAGAAAAGCCTTATATACAAACAATCGGATATTTCGGAAACCTTTGAATTATCTACCATATTGGCTGCATTTACTCCGAAAGGTTTAATGAATCGCGCTCATGCATACAAAGCTAAAGTAGACGAAAATACAGCCAAAAATGAAGACCCGGACGCCAACATAAATATGGGGCTTTTCACCTATCCGATTCTAATGGCTGCCGACATTCTTCTATTTGACAGCGATGTTGTACCAATAGGAAAGGACCAAAAACAGCATTTAGAAATGACTGCGGATATAGCCGAAGCTGCAAACAAAAATTACAAAAAACAACTCTTTAAAATACCCGCGGCAAAAATAGGTTCAGAGACTCAGTATATTGTTGGAATCGACGGTAGAAAGATGAGCAGCAGTTATGATAACACAATCGAATTATTTTTACCGGAAAAAAAACTCGGAAAAAAAATAATGAAGATTGTCACAAAGCCCGTGAGCGTCGAAGCGAAAAAAGAACCTGAGGGCTGTAACGTTTTTGAACTATACAAATTATTTTCATCAAAAAAACAGCAAAAAGAATTAGCCGACAAATATCGCGCAGGGGGGATGGCTTACTCATACGCGAAACAACAACTTTTTGAAGTAATGAATGAATTTCTAAAACCAATGCGAGAAAAATTCGATTATTTTATGGACAATAAAGATAAAATAGACGAAATCCTAAAAGCAGGTTCAAAGAAAGCACGAGAAATAGCAAAGAAAAAGATAGAATTCCTGAGAAAAGAAATAGGAATAATAAACATCAAATAAAGCTAACAATAACAGTTTACATCGAAAAAGGAGAAGGCAGTAGCCTCCTGAGAGTAGTAACTTTAGAATCTCCTTTAGCGTTTACAAGTATAACCTCCATATCCTTTGAAAACTCAGCGAGAAACTGTAAACAGGCACCACAGGGAACAATAAAATTTCTCTCCCCGGAAGCAATAGCTATTTTATCAAAATTCTTCGAACCATCGACAATGGCATTTATAGCCGCCACTCTCTCGGCGCAAACAGTCAAAGAATAAGAAGCATTTTCTATATTAAAACCGGTAAATATCTTGCCGTCCGCAAGAAGAGCAGCTCCTACACTAAAGTTCGAATATGGCGCGTACGCCTTTTCCTTTGCCTTTACTGCAGCTTCAATCAATTTTTCTTTCAAAATAATAACTGACCTCCTTTGCTTTATTGCCTGCCATATCTTCTACTTTTTCCGTAACAAAAGCAGTATAACCAAAAATACTTCTGCGCCTCGTCGTGGTAAAACGAACTAGAGTCTGCCCCCCTTCGTTTCTTAAGTAAAGTTTCCCTTTAAGTTCCGACACATAAATCGAACTATCGGTCACACTTTCAGGGTTAATCAACTCTGAAAAAGAAATCTCAAAAGAAGGACCAAGATTTCTCCAGTTTGTAACAACAGGAGCTGTTGTATCTCTGGCACATTCACTGCTGTCATGATTACAGGAAAATGTTTTAAATCTTTTCTCAAAAACAACCGAATCTTCTCTTCCGAGTTTATTGCCGGAAAAATCCGAAATACCCCCCATAATCTTTAAAATATAATAGCTTTCCGGCTCAAGATTACCTAAAGGTTCGATAACAACTCTCCCGAAATCTGCAGTATCGGGATTGCTTATATAGTTTATACCCTTTATAAGCACTTCTTTTTTGGTGCTTTCCTCAACAATTTTAAATTTATCCTTATCCAGAGTAGCAGTATCTACAGATGCGACGATTATTGAAGTATCAGCCGTCTCCCAGGTGTAGTCGTAAATAGCGAGTGCTATATCCGCATCAGTCCACCCATAATCGGTTGGTTGCCCTTCTATAAGGAATTTCAGAGAAGGAGCTAGGAACGGCGGAATTTCATCTAACCCGACACCCTGCCAGTCGCCTTTAGAATTATCGTTCTTAAAAGTAACAAAAGGGAAAACAAAATCGTCATCTCCCAATTCTCCGCCCACCCCATTTCTATTGATATCCGCGTATTCTCCATTTAACTTATAAATCTCTATTCCGGAAATCTTCAACGCATAAACTGTATTGTAATTTAATCTTTCAGCGGGCTTCAACACAAGTTTGGTTACCTCGGGAGAAACATTCCATTCCCGGGTAAAGGGAATTTCACGACCGGCAGCATCGATAACTTTTACCCCCCCGGAAGTTGTGTCTATTTCAACCTCAAATTGCAGATTAATCCAGCTTGCTTCATCAAATTTTTGAACCCCAACGGAATCCTGCTTTTTTACAACAGTTCCGGAAACCGATACATTAGAAATAACCTCTCTTCTCTCCAATTCCGAATAATCGGCCCGCAGGGGAGTAGGAGGGGCTATTTTAGCACAATCCGAGACAAAGAATAAAAGAAACAAAAATATAAATACTTTATCTTTGTACATCCGTGTTAATCCGTGGCTAATTTAAGCTCTAAAAGCATCTTCGTAATATTCTATGCTTTCACTTTTTCCAATTATGGTAAGAATATCAAATCTTACGTCACACCTGTCATAAAGGTCATTTGTCAACAAAAAGTATTTTGCCCCTTTTATCATATGTTCCTTTCTCTTTCTGTCGATACTAAGAAGAGGATTCATGAAATTAGAAGATTTTCTTCTCTTAACTTCCACGAAGGCTATGATTTCTCCTTTTTTGGTTATAAGATCTATCTCGAATCCCTTTCCGTTAAAATTGCTGGCAAGAATTTTATATCCTTTACCCCGGAGATAAGAAGCAGCTATCTCCTCGCCTTTATCCCTGAAACTCACCTGAACAATCTTCTCATTGGATAATAACTCTTCCTGTGTATTTTGCTGAAGCCATACTCATCTATTTTTTGCATATGCTCCGCTGTTCCATACCCTTTATTCTTAGCGAAACCAAACACGGGAAAGAAAATATCATAAAATTCCATGACCCTGTCCCTTAGAACCTTGGCTACAATAGAAGCGGCGCCTATAGCATGCGAGACACCATCGCCGCCGTGTATAGCCGTTTGAGAAAAGGGCAATTCGGGTATGGGGTAACCATCCACAAGAACCCAGTCAGGCATCACAGAAAGTGAGCTTATAGCTCGATACATGGCAAGAGTAACCGCATAGTTTATTCCCAATTTATCTATCAAACAGGAATCAACGTAACCAATAGCAACCGAGACAGCACTTTTTAATATTTCAGGGAAAAGCTTTAGCCTTTTATTAGGGCAAAGCTTTTTTGAATCATTGACACCGGGGACATAAACACCCCTTTCGAAAACAACTGCAGCTGAAGCAACCGGCCCTGCGAGAGAACCTCTTCCAACCTCATCCACCCCGCAAATCAAGGTTGCTTCAGAAGAAACCCACTCTTCATCGCTACCAGTCATTTTTTCTCTTTTATCTTCGCTGCCTTTCCTTCTTTTTCTCTTAGATAGTAAAGTTTCGCTCTTCTTACTTTGCCTTTTTTGAGAACATTTATTGATTTTATTGTTGGGGAGTTAAATGGGTAAACTTTCTCCACTCCTACACCCTGAGTTACTTTCCTTACTGTAAAACTTTTACCGGTTCCTGAACCCCTTATTTTTATAACTACGCCTTCGAATCGGTGAGTTCTTTCTCTATCTCCCCTCTTAACCGCCGTAACAACCCGAACTAAATCACCAGGGCCAAACTCGGGCATCTTATCTGATAAATGTTCACCTTCTACAATTTTTAGCTCATCCACTTTTATCTCCTTTTGAACATGATGTTAATTCTCCATAATGTCCTTTCTATATTTTTTTGTTAATTTAATTGCTTCTTCTTCTCTCCAACGCTCAATTTCTCCGTGATTTCCCGAAAGCAAAACTTCCGGGACCTTTTTCCCTCTGAACTCCTGCGGCCTGGTATAAACCGGAGAATCCAAAAGCCCTTTCTCAAAAGAGTCGGTATTAACCGAATCAACATCTCCGACCGCACCCGGAAGGAGTCTGGTTAACGCTTCAACAATAACCATAGCCGCAACTTCTCCTCCACTTAAAATATAATCTCCAATAGATATTTCCCCGTCAACAAAACCTCTTACTCTTTCATCTACGCCTTTATATCTACCGCAAATCAAACTCAGAATTTTCCTCCGGGATAATTCCCTTGCCATATTCTGATCGAAACGCCTCCCCCGAGGAGAGAGTAAATAAGCTTCACCTTTATCATCAAGGCTTTCCAGTGCCTTAAAAATCGGCTCGACTTTCATAACCATACCAGCTCCTCCGCCGTACGGATAATCATCTACGGTTCCATAAGAATCTGAGGAAAAATCTCTTATGTCAATTAGGTTAAAAGTAATAATCCTTTTTTCTTTTGCCCTTCCAATTATTCCTGTTTCCAAAAAAGGTTGAAATAAGGAAGGGAAAATACTCAATATATTAATTTTCATCTCAGCAGTCAGGCAAGAAGAAGAAAAATATTTACGAAGGTTCTAAAATCTCGAGCACTGCCCTCTTCCCAATCTTCATAGAAGCTGCCGTAACAATTGTTCTTATAGCTTTTGCCGTCTTTCCTCCCTTACCTATTATTTTTCCAATGTCTTTTTTGCTCACTTTGAGCTCATACATAACAGTCCTTTCTCCTGATATTTCTTCTACTTCTACGTCGTCAGGTTGATCCACCAGAGACTTCGCTATGTAAATTATCAGTTCCTTCAACATCGTTTACCTCCTCCGTTTTATCTGTGTCTTTACTTTCTTCGGTATTTTCCTCGGTATCTTCTTCAATATTTTCTGCGGTACTTTCTTTCGTTTTCGCCTTAGTGCTTTCCTTTGCGCCTTCCTTAGTACTTTCCTTTGCGCTTTCCTTCATTTTCTTCTTTTTGCTTTTCTTTTTACTTTCTTTTTTGTTTGTCTTAGCGCTTTTACCTGCACCCGCGTCTTCATCAGGTCTTTTCAATAAGGCTTCTACCGCATCGGCCAAAATAGCCCCTTTATCCTGCCATTTTTTAATTCCTTCCCGGTCTATCTGCATTTCTTTAGAACGTGGATTATACCATCCTAACTGTTCTAAATATTTACCATCTCTGGGATTTCTCGAATCAATCGCAACAATCCTGTAGCTGCGTTGTTTCCTTTTGCCAACAACCCTCAATCTTATCTTAACTGACACTTTACCTCCTCAATCTTCTTCATTTTTAGAGAATTTTTAATTTTACAATATCTTTCATTAAATCAACTAAATTTCTAAAGATTAATAAAAACAACCCCTTTTGTCAAGACCCCCCTGTTTAGGTATTAGGTGTTTGGTGTTAGGTTTTAGGTCTCCGAATCGGTTAAGTAGTTAAGTTGTTTAGTTGTTGAGTAGGAAAATTAAAAAGCTGAACGCCGACGGCTATCAGCTTGAAATTAAAGCTAAAACTATTATATTAGATTATGAATTACTGGATTGGACTCGACATAGGAATTAAATGGACAGGAATTGCGATAAGCAATAATCTCAATATAGTCAAGCCAGAAAAAACCGTTAAAACCGAACACTTACTAAAAGAGATTAAAGATTTACACAAAGAATACGATTTCAAAGGATTAGTACTGGGTTTTCCTTTGACAACAAAAGGGAAAATAGGGCAAAGGGCAAAATTTGTGCAGAAAATAAAAGAAGAAATCGAAAAAGAATTGAATATACCCATAAAACTTCAGGATGAACGCTTTACCACAAAAGAAGCGACCAAAATTGCCGCCGAGTTGGGTAAAAAGAAAGACAAAAAACTCATAGATAAAATTTCCGCATCTTTAATACTTAAAAGTTATATCGATGAGAATTAAAGCAATACTTATAATTATAGCAATTGGCTTTATATTGTATCCTGTGACAAAGTCGCCTAAATACGGAGATGCAATAATAAAAATTGATGAGGGTGATAATCTCAATATTATTTCAAGAAAATTAAAAGAAGCGCGAATTATTCAGGACAGAATCGGTTTCAAAATAATGGTTATGGTTTTTGAAAAATCTACCTGTCTTTCTTACGGATGGTATAAACTCAAAATATACGAAGACCCCAGAGAGATACTGAAAACTTTAATCAAAGGAAGAAGACTAACGGTAAAAGTCGCAATTCCTGAAGGCTTAAAGGTAAACGAAACAATATACGCGTTCCGCAGGCATAAAGATGCAGATATAGATATTTCTAAATTAAAGTCTCTCATCGAAGATACAAGTTTTATCAAAAAATTCGGAATAAATCAATTTACTATGGAGGGGTATCTTTTTCCAAACACATATATCTTCTATAAGGGAGAAAAACCGGAAAATATTATAAAAAAGATGGTTTCAAAACTATTCGAAGTTATAAAACCTTATCAAACATTCAAAATCAAATCGATGGAGTTCACCGCGCATGAAATTCTAACCATAGCTTCCATGATTGAAAGAGAAGCAATGGTAGACAGAGAAAAACCAATTATAGCTTCCGTTATTTACAATAGATTGGAGAAAAACATGCCTCTTCAAATCGATGCCACCGTTATTTACGCGTTAGGCAGACATAAAACCAGAGTAATGATTAAGGACCTTAGAGTAAAATCTCCCTACAACACGTACCGAAACAGAGGTTTACCGCCCGGTCCAATCGCAAGTCCCGGATTCCAATCTATAATGGCGGCTCTTCATCCTTCGAGAACCAATTACCTTTTTTATGTAGCCACAGGCAAAGGCGATCACATATTCAGCGAAACATATAAAAAACACTTAAAAGCCAAGGAAAAAGTAAGAGGCTAACTAAAAACTGAGAGATTGCACAAGAATTTAGATCGTTGGTTTGTGGGATTGTTGGTTAGTTGGATTGTTCTTTTTAACTCAAACACGAAACTTTAACTCACACCAACCCACTAACACACTAACCTTTGTATTGCCGTCAGCTGTCAGCGGTCTTTTTTTGCTATTCCCACTTACCAAATAAAGTCACAAAAAAAGAAAGCAAAACTAGTTTTGTGTCGAGCAGGAAGGATTGCTTTTTCATATAAAGGAGATCGTATTTGATTTTACGCTCAAGACGGTCATATTTACCTCTGTAAACCTGTGCTATTCCTGTTAATCCGGGCCTTATTGTACACCTCATATCGAAATCGGGTATTTCTTCCAATTTCCTGTATCTGCTTCCATTTATTCTTAACTCTTCCGGATGGATGGGTCTGGGTCCAACAAAACTCATATCCCCAGAGAAAATTGAAAGAAGTTGCGGAAGCTCATCCATAGCTGTTGCCCGGAGTATTTTTCCGACTTTCGTAATTCTCTCTGTCCTGTTTGCTTTATGATTGGTTGGTGATTCCTCGTGAGCTTTTTTATCCATAGATCTGAATTTTAAAATCTTGAATATTCTTTTATCCTTCCCAACTCTTTCCTGAGTTATAAAGATTGGACCTCCGCTTTCCATTAAAATAGCGATAGAAGAAATTACCCATACAGGAACAGAAACTACAAGTCCGATTCCTGAAAGAATAATATCGCAGGTTCTTTTTACTACATCATTAGATGCTTTTGTTATTTTTGTTTTTATTGCAACCTCCGAGCGTTTCCTTAATTATAAGCAAAATAGCCTGAAAGTGCAACCTTCATCCATATGGTAAAAAGGAAAGGTTAATCAAAGATTGACAAATTTGGCGTTTCGTTTATGATAAGTGATAAGGGAACAGAATGAAGAAAACTTTTCTTAGTGCGCGGGGCTGATCTTTTTATATGGAAAAATCTATAAAATTATTATCGGAATATTTCTATCCTGGGCCAACAGCTACAGGAAAATTAATGACCCAACTCGCAGGTGAGCTGAGTAAAAAAGGATTTAACGTGGAAGTCTACACCCGTCGAACTAATCAAAGGGCAGAAAGCAAGGTAAAGCTTACCGGTAAAGAGATTTATAATGGTGTTAAAATTAACCGATTACCCTGTATTCAATTAAATAAAGAAAATTTATTATTTAGAATAATCAACTGGCTCTCGTTTTCATTTCATTTACTTATTAGTTTGTCTTTGAAGAGTGGTAAGGATATCTTGCTTATTGTAACCAATCCTCCGATTTTGCCCTTTGTAGGACTATTTTTTAATATCGTAAAAGGTCAACGATTTATTCCTATAATATACGATATATATCCTGATATTGCGGTAGCGCTTGAAGTAGCAGGGAAAAACGGATTTTTTGTAAAGTTATGGAAAAGGTTAAACAATATACTATACAGAAGAGCTTCCAGGATTGTTGTGATCAGTAAACAAATGAAGCAAACGATAATCAAAAATACTAAAGCGGACTCTTTTGAATCAAAAATCGAAGTTATATATAACTGGGAAAACCCTGATTTCATAAAACCTCTTAAGAAAGAAGATAATACTTTTGCAAAGAAAAACGGATATAATGAGGTTTTGACCGTTCTATATTCCGGAAACTTTGGATTATACAATGATTTATGTACAATAATTTACGCCGCAGAAAAAGTTCAGAAATTACCTATAAAATTCGTCTTTATAGGCGACGGAGCTCAGAAGAAAAAATTGAAGAAAATTGCCCGAGATAAAGATTTAAAAAATGTGGACTTCCATCCTTACCAGCCATTTAACAGGCTTCCTCTGATTTTAACCTGCGCGGATATTTCTGTAGTATCGGAAGACAAAAGGGTAAATGGGCTCTGTTCTTCCAGCAAGTTCTACAGTTCTCTTGCAAGCGGACAGGCAGTACTCGCTCTGGTTAATAAAGATTCAGACATAGCTGATACAATACAGCGTTGCAATTGCGGCTTTATAGTTAATCAGGGAGATGTTAACCAGGTAGTAAAGCACCTGAGGTTCTACCTTAAAAACAGGGATGAGTTGAAGAAAATGGGTAAAAAAGCACGGAAATATTTTGAGGAACATTATACAATTAAACATTCCATAGAAAAATATGCGAAGATGTTGAGAGAATTGAGGTAAATGGTAAAGCGAATTGCCTTTATTCATGAGGAAGTAGATCCATACAGAATTCCATTCTTTCGGAAACTTAACAGAAGTAGAGATATAAAACCTGCCGTCTTCTATTGCGAGAAAGCGCATCCCAACAGAGGAGGAAAGCTGGATTTGGGAGAAAGTTCCCATTTCTCCGAAATACTTCCGGGAAACCGGGTTAAGATTCCTTTCTTTAAAAAAGAGATGAAATATAATCCTCGTATATGGAGTAAGCTATCCGAAGGGAACTTTAACTATATTGCGGTAGGAGGATATTATCATATTACAATGCTTTTTGCCATTCTCTGGGCTCTTATTCATTCCGTTCCCTACACAATAATTTCAGAAAGTCATTTGCTAAATCCGAGAAGTAAATTTAAATCTTCGCTTAAAAAATTTCTTCTACCGTTTATTATCAAGCACGCCGCTTTTTTACTGCCACTGGGAAAACTTCAGGCAGAATATCTTATCCATTACGGTGCAGAGGTAAAAGATATATACTATTTTCCCAATACCTCTGACGTTGATTTTTTTGTTGTCGAATCAAATAAATACAGGGGCAAAAAGAAAGAATTAAAAAAAGAATTGGGAATAAAGAGCAAATATGTCGTACTCTACGTAGGGCGTTTAACAAAAGAGAAAGGTTTATTTACACTTCTCAAAGCATTCAAAAAAATTAGTAGCAGCTATGATAATGTAACTCTTTTAATTGTCGGAGAAGGTAGACTAAGAGACACTTTAGAAAATTTCACAGGTAAAAAAGAAATAGACAATGTTCGTTTTGAAGGATTCATAAAAAACAAGAAGCTTCCCCGTTACTATGCGATAGCAGATATCTTCGTACTGCCATCCCGTAATGAACCCTGGGGAGTTGTAACAACAGAGGCAATGGCTTGTGCTCTCCCTCTCATTCTTTCCGATAAAGTAGGATGCCGGGGAGATCTTTTAAAGGTAGGCAAAAATGGATTCTGTTTTGAAAATGGTAAGTTTCTTCAACTTGCTTCCTATATTGAAAGATTTCTTGAAAATCCCATTAGTATTGAAAAGATGGGTAACAATTCGAGAAATATAATAAAAAAATTCGATTATTCTTATTGTGAGATGAATTTGAGAAATGCTTTGAGTAGAAGGTAAGGAATCTGGACTGATTCTGCTATCTCAAAAGTAAGAATTTATCGGAAAGTATCCTGTCTTTGTACTGGAAGCGGTAGAAATATATTCCGTTGGATATATAATGACCTTTTGAGTTCTCCGTATCCCAGCAAATAGCATGAGAACCTTCTTCGTACTTTTTATCCGCCAATTTTACAATCATCCTTCCGGTAAGGTCAAATATTTCAAGTTTTATTCTTTCTTCCCGGGGGAGATAAAAAGTGAAACGAATTTTATTCGGGGAAATGTTTCTGTCTATTGTACAACTCGGTAAGTCAGGATTCTCATTTAAGGGTACAGAAGAAGCCGGAGAATCCACATACACTGTATCAAGATAGGGTATAAAGTTATCCTTTGTAACAGTTAAAAGCATTATTCCTTCTGATCGCGGATGTATTGGCAGCAATAATGAGCCTCCGGGGTCAGTAAACCCGGTTTCATAAATTTCCTCCCCTTTCCATATACATATGTAAGCATCCTGTAAAGGAACGCCGTGCTCCCTTACAGTTACTCCGAAATGGACTGGCGCTGGAGGTATGGATTTCCGGAAAGACACAGTCATTGGTTGCGGGATATCGGTCCAGATAGGCATTAAGGGGTTGCCAAATAAGGTATGCGAGAGCCAAGTTTTATGAGAGTAATTCCTAATTTTTGCCAATGCTTCCACGACTCCTATATTTGTAAGGCTATCGTTAAAGAGTACCTCTAACAAATCAAAATGCAGGGCTGTAGAAAACTCTATCGCCCTCGTAAAACCAAAAAAAGCCACTCCCCCTCGCTCAGGTAGAAGAGT
>CAZALG010000038.1:0-11344 GCA_964485935.1 uncultured bacterium
TAAATTTACTTTAATATAAATACATGAAATATTTAAAACATTTTGATTCATTTTCAAATTCATTCAATTATACGGAAAATCAATCAAGTACAAAAAGCGCATTATTAGAAGCAAAAGATTCAAAAGACGAACCACCGCTCTTTAAAATTTCCCTGGCTCAGTGGTCATTGCATCGTCATTTCTTTAACAAAAAAATCGAATCTACACTTGACTTCCCTGTTATTGCCCGTCATCAATTCAAAATCGAAGCTGTAGAATACGTAAATCAGTTTTTCCAGAATAAAGCAGAAGACAAAAAATACTTAACAGAATTAAAAACCCGTTCAGACGGCGTTGGAGTTAAAAATTTACTTATAATGTGTGACAAGGAAGGAAGCTTAGCTGCAAAAGCTAAAACTGAAAGAGAGCAAGCTGTAGAGAATCATTATAAATGGATCGATGCCGCGAAGTTTTTAGGATGTTATTCCGTGCGAGTGAGTGCCAATGGAGAAGGGACTCCTCTCGAACAGAAAGACCAGATGGTTGAAAGTCTTTCCAAACTTGCCGAGTACGGCGAGGAAAGACGAATAAACATAATAATCGAAAATCATAGAGGTTTATCATGCAATGCCGTATGGCTTTCTGAAGTCATAAGAGAGGCAAATAGTCCCTTTGTTGGGGCTTTACCCGATTTTGGAAACTTTCCGGAGGGAATTAACAGATACGAAAGCGTGGAAAAAATGATGCCTTTTGCAAAAGGCGTTAGCGCGAAATCGTACGACTTCGATGAATACGGAAATGAAATAAATATAAATTACGAAAAGATGCTCCGAATAGTTACCGAAAGCGGATACCGGGGATATGTGGGGATTGAATACGAAGGTGAGAATTTAGACGAATACGAAGGTATAAGAAAAACAAAAACTCTGTTAGAAAAAATTAGAACCGAACTTTGAAATTTATTAATAATAAGTAAATAGGCTAATCTTTTTTTTCTGATGAAATTTTCGTATCTTTTAACAATTTCTTAAGATCACTTTTAACTTTCTCTATTTCATTCCTCATCACTTCATCTTTCACATCAACACTATCGGAATTCACATCTTCTATATAATCATAATGATTGAAGTAATCTATATACTCGATTAAATACTTGTTTTTATCTTTTTTAATTTTAATCATACATTTTCCTTATTTTGTAATAGAATGAAATTTATTTTAAAATAATTTTCATTCTATATTAAGTTTAGATTAAATTCTGCCTAAAAAGTTCCCATGCTTACTTTTTCCCTAATTTTTTTATCCACCAACCAAAAATTGAGATATTCCCTCTTGACCTTGAACTAAAATCTTCTTATAATAACACATAACAGGGAAATAAGGAATGAACGGTAAACAATGGATAAAGTGGAAACAGGGTAAATGGATTTAAAAAATCTTAATCTTCTTAGAGAAGGTAATTTTGCAAAAATATTTACAAAAGGAGAAGTCGCATATAAGACCGCAAATCTTTCGGACAAGGAAATTCTCTGGGGACAATTCGAACTTCTTTCCGAAATTAAAGATCCCCATTTTGTATCGGTTTATGACTGGTTTGAGGATGACGGAAAATGCGGATTTTCCATGGAAAAAATCGACCTTCCCACAATCGATCAGGTCTTTAAAAATCCTCCTACAAAAAAGAAAGATTTCAAGAAATTAGAAAATATTATTACCTCTTTACTCGATTCGCTTTCAATCCTACACTCAAAAGGTATAATATGCGGAGATTTAAAGCCCACTCATATATTTGTAGATGAAAAGAATAACGTAAAGCTCATAGACCCCGGCTATGACCCGGACATAATAACTCCCGCTTATGCGGCTCCGGAAGCTCTGAGTGAAACCCCCACCTTCTCCTCTGATATTTACTCTATCGGCGTAATATTCTACGAGATATTAACCGGCGAAAAAGCATTCAAGGGAAGTTTATCCAAAATAATAGAACATAAACTAAAAAAAGGACTGCCTCCTCCCGAAGAAAAAAATCCCGCCGTTCCCGGAGAATTAAATCTTTTAATCATCAGAATGATCTCAAAAGATCTGAATAACCGCTTAAAGAGTATAGATGAAGTAAAAAGAGAACTCGCGCTAGGCGCTCCGGCGGCGGACAGGAAACCTTATTTTATTCCTGTATTCACGGGAAGAGAAAAAGAATTAAAAGAATTCGATCTCTTACTTAAACAATTACCCGAACCGCACGTTGTATGGATAGAAGGTGAAAGGGGAATCGGAAAAACAGCCCTCTTAACCCAATTCAAGATAAAAGCCCTATCCAGAGGAACAAATATAAAAGAAGTTACGGCGGGGGAATTATATAGCTTATTAAGTGAAAAAACTTTTTTTGAAGAACCTCTTATTCTCCTCCTTGATGATATCTCATCGCCTTTAGAACTATCTGGCATCTTAAAAGAAAATGAAACCAGCATCAGGATTAACCCCGTTATAATAGCGATAAGCACAAATGATAAAGCGCCCGAGGTAGAAGGACTTTCCGATATCACATCTGTTTTTACGCTTTCGCCTCTAAATAAAAATGAAATTACCTTTATTATAGATAAGAATTTCCCCAATCTTGAAAACGAAAAAGATTTCGTCTCCTTCTTAAAAGAACAAACACAGGGGAACCCATCTCTCTTAAATCAAATAACAGAAATTTTAATCGAAGAAAGGGTTATTGAAAAAAAGGGCGACAAAACTCTCTTTAAACAAAAAAAAGTTTCTTCAGTTCCTTTACCGGCCAGTGTTCAGGAAAATTTAAAATTCCAGATAGACAATCTTATCTTAGAAGAAAAAAAACTATTAAGAATATTATCCGTATTCCCGGAGAAAATTCATTTAGATTTAATTTCTTTGTTCGATTTAGCAAATCCATATACTTTAATAAATTCTCTTATTTCTAAAAACATTCTTCAAAAAGACAAAGAAGGTGTTTATTTTAAAAATGAATGGGTTAGAAAGTTCCTGTACAAAAAATTAGAGAAAAAAGATAAAGAGAATATTTACAAAAAAATAAAAAAAGAAATCACTTCTTCCGATGTTTTATATCTTCTGCAAAAAGACCTGGGATTAAAAAAAGATTATAGAACCTCTATTATAAAAATAGCAAAGAAAAGAATAAAAGAAAAAGAATACCTCCAGGCAATTAAATTCTTAAAAGAAGCTCTTTGCTTACAGGATGATAAGAGCAATCGTATTATTCTCGCCAGACTTTTTGAAATTGCTGGAAACTTTAACGATTCATTATCAATTTATAAAAAACTTCTCTCTAAAGAAAAAACCCCTTTTTATCTTTTGAAATTAGGGACGATAGAAGAGGGGATCGGAAATAAAGAAGAAGCCGAAAAATATTTCAGAAAGGCAGTTAAAATTTCTAAAGGCAAAATAAAGGAACAGGCGATCTATTCCCTGGGATATCTTTTAATCAGGAAAGGAGAAACAGAAGCAATATCCAAGGTCCTATCCGATTTTAAAAAAACAGAAGGAGAACTGCCTTTACGATTAAAATTTATCCGGGGCAGGCTTTTCTGCACCAGGGGAGAGTTTGAAAAAACTTTAAAAATTGTTAAAGAAGAACTCGGTAAGGACCTCTCTCCTGAAATGCGCATGCATTTCCTGGTCCTCGGCGGTATAGCAAAACAGAAAAATGAAAAACATAAAGAAGCAATCCGTTATTTCCAGAAATGCATAGATATAGCAAAAAAAGAAAAAGACTTCATAAATGAAGCCATGTTTATGAATTATAAAGGGATTTCTCTTCTTCAGCTTGACAGATACAGAGAAGCTCTGGATGAATTGGAAGATACTCTCTTACTGTTCAAAAAACTTAAAATCGGACACTTTGAATACTATTGTCTCGGAAATCTTTCTCTTGTCTATTTACGAATTGGCTACTGGGAAAAACTACGGGAAAGAATAGACGATTTTAAAAACAGATACGGAAAAGTGCCTCCGGAATTAAAGGAAAAATATTTTTACTGTAAGCTTTACACAGGAAATTTGGAAGAGGCTGAAAAAATAAAATGTGAATTAAAGAAAGAAAAACACGATCTCGAAGAAGGGAACGGCATTCTTCTTTCTTTTAAAGGAGAATGGGAAAAAGCGGAGAAAATTTTCAAAAAATTCATTAAAAAGTCAAAAGGCAATCCCAGAAGAGAAAGAGAGATTGCCTGGAGGCTTTCGGAAGTTTTATTCGAACAGAAAAAAAAGGAAGAAGCCATCACTATTTTAAAACCTCATAAAGAAAAAATCAAATCGATTCAATCAGACTTTGAAAAGGGAAAATTACTCTCTTCCTGGGGTCTGGTTACAGGAGATATTAAATCCATAAACAGAGCTATTCGACTTTTCTCCAGGATAGGTCTTCCTTTTTACACCGCACGAGCAAGACTCAATAAGTCTAAAATAGTGATAGAAGAAAACAATATCCAGGAAGCAATCGAAGAGCTAAAAAAATGCGAGATTATATTCAAAGAATTAAAATCAGCTCTTTTTCTCGAAAAAACAAGAGACCTTTTTGTGGAATGCGCGAAAAAAACATCTCTTCGAAGCGGATACATGCACACTTACGATGAAATAAGCAAACTTCTTTCCTCGATAGACTCCGAAAAGAGGTTCGATGAAGCTCTATCCGTGCTTACAAACTTCTTCAAAGCGGAAAGAGGCGCAATAATACTTAAAGAAGAAGATAGAAACATCATCGTATCTTCTCACAACATTGATGAATCGACTCTTGAAGACGCGAGAAGAATATCCTCCACAATTACTAAAAAAGCCGCGAAAGGAGAGGTAATAATTGCGGCAGATGCTTTCCAGGACTCTCGATTTTTGGAGATGGACTCGATACAGAGAAATAAAATCCGTTCCATTCTGTGCGTTCCGATAACCTCGGAAGAAGAAATTTACGGTGTTCTTTACCTGGATTCTACCATAAAAAAGGACATATTTTTACCTTCGGATAAAGAATTCCTGCAGTCAATAGGAAGAATTCTGGGTATACTCTTCTCAAAAGGGGACCTCCTATACCGAATGAAACAGGAAGTAAAACAATTAAAACGGATGACTTCTCCTCCCGAATCTTTTTATTCTATAATTGGCATCTCAGAGCAAATGCAGAAGATTTACAGAACGATAGAAGAAATTGCGGAAACGGATGTAAATGTTCTAATTATGGGTGAAACAGGAACGGGAAAAGAACTCGTTGCGAGAACCATACACAAATTGAGCAAAAGGAACAACAGACCCTTCACAACCGTGGACTGCAGTTCTCTTACGGAAACTCTCCTTCAGAGTGAATTATTTGGGCATAAAAAAGGTTCGTTTACCGGAGCAATAAAGGATAAAAAAGGTATGTTTGAGGAGGCAAACGGAGGAACTCTTTTCCTGGATGAAATCGGAGACGCCCCCTCTTCTATACAGGCAGGACTCCTCCGGGTTACGGACAGAGGAGAAATCAGAAGAGTGGGAGAAACCGAAAGTAAAAAAGTGGACGTCCGTATAATATCCGCAACAAACAGAGATATAGAACAGGCTGCGATGCTGCGGGAATTCAGGGAAGATCTTTTGTACCGGCTGAGCCAGATAAATATAACGATACCGCCTCTGCGTGAGCGGAAAATAGATATACCTCTCCTGCTTAAACACTATCTCAAAATTTTCTCGGAAAACAAAGAAAAAAAAGTACAGGGTTTTGACGAAAACGCCATGAGAATTTTAAGGAACTATCCTTTCCCGGGCAATATACGAGAGCTTAAAAATATCGTGGAAATTTCACTCATTAGATGCAAAGGAAAATACATAAATCAAAAAGACCTGCCTGAAGAAATAAGAAATGAGAAAAAAGCGGAAACTCCCAGCTGGGATAAAATAAAAACAACATGGAGAAAAGAAACCATAATAGAAGCTCTGCAGGACAGCGGAGGTAGCGTGACTGAAGCTGCAAAAACCCTTAAAATTTCCAGAAGGCACCTATATCGACTCATTAAAGAACACGATATAAAAAGGTAAGAATGTTGGTGTGTTGGTGCGTGGGTGGGTCGGCGCGTAAAAAAAGGGGGATTTTTCAAAAGAAAAAAATAACACACCAACGGACCAACGCACCAACTAACTATATTAGACGTTCTTTGAAAAAAGAAAAAATTGCCCAGAAAAAACCACTTACAAAAAAAATAATAACCCTTATTACAGCGCAAAATACATATTAAAAAAGAAAAAAAGATTAAACACAGATAACACAAACACGCACAAATACATCAACTATAATAAAAATTTCCGATAATGAAAACAGATGGAAACTAATTTTTTCATACATGACATACAAAACTTAATTACAAATTCATTGCGATAAGCAATTCGATTAAGCAATCTAGAAACAACTACTTTCTAAACTCTTAGAAAAAAAATAGAAATTACGTTAAATCCGGGTCAATCTTCGTCCCATTTCCCTCATACCCTTGTAATTACGTAAAAAATAGACTTTTTGCGACATCTTTGTCACACTTGTGACATCTTTGTCACAAGAACAATTCTGTATTTGCAACACTCAACAAACAATACACTTAATCTACTGTGACATAAATGTCACTTACTTATAGACCCTTTTCATCAAAGTGCTTAATTATCAGTAACTTAAATTCTGGAATGATTATTGCACTTATATTAATAACCAAAGGAGGTGTTTAATGGTTAGTTTGAATATACTGTTAATTTTACTGAGTTTTATAAATTCGATAAATAAGAAAGTCACCAAGGTTGATGTCGCCCAGGATGTCGGAGAAGTAGTTCTATGTGGAGGACCTGACGATCCTGTTGGTGGTTACTGCTAACAACCCAAATGATAAAATTTAAATGAACAATTCAAACAGTAAAGGAGGAATAATGGACACTCAGACAACCAAGAGAACAAAAAGACTGATCAAAATTGTAACGGTGGACGGCTCAAAGTTTCAGGGCGAGGTAACCGGCAGAAACGACAGAGGACTGTTTCTGAAAGTGGACACACCGATGGCAAATAACAGATCGGTTTTTGTCTCCCATAAGGCGATTTCTCATCTTGAGATAGAGGGTTGGAAGTAAATAAATAAAACCTTAAAAGGTAAAAAGAGAGCGTGGTAAGCCGCTACGCTCTACCTTTCATTTTTTTTATATGATGATATTATGATAGATTTAAAAAAAGATATCTCAATTGTCCTTGATTTTATTCCTATACCTGTCGTAGGATGGGATAAAAATTTTAAAATCGTTTACTGGAATACCAGAGCCGAAAATGAGTTCGGCAAAAACATTGCCAAAATTCTCGGTCCCCCTCTTATGAAAGAAATTAATAAAAGTTTAGGTTCTTTTGTCGCGGGAGATAAAGAAAACGGTAATGAAGAAAACGGAAATTCTAACTCGAAAAAGGAACCGCCAACTGTCATTCAGCGTACAGAAATAAAAGCTGAAACCACTGAGGAAAAAATCTATGAATGGGTTTCTTTTCTTTTGAGTTCCTCTTCTCCACTAAGAGGACTTTCAATGGCAAAAGATATCTCGCGAATAGAACTACTACAGAAGAAAATGCTCGAAACCAGAAGACTCGCGACTATGGGACAATTAATAGGGAGAGTATCCCACGAAGCGAACAATCTTCTAATGGAAGTCATGTGCGGGCTCAATGCCGCAGAAAGCAATTCAAAAGACGTAAAAGTCTTAGAAGATATCAATACAGCTATGGAAGGAGCTCAAAAGATTAGGTCTCTTCTTAAAAGTTTACTCTCCAATATAAGGAAAATAAGGGAGGAAAAAAGCCTTTTCGATGTGAATGAAATAGTGAAAGGTGTGGCGAATTTCTCCAGACAAATACTACCAAAAAAAATAAAAATCACCACAAATTATCTCGATTCTAACGCCAAAATCGTAGGTGACCAGGATCAGCTTCATCAAATCCTATTGAATCTCATTATAAACGCAAAAGATGCCATTTCCGATAAAGGAGAGATAACAATAGAAGTAAAAAATGTTCTGCGTCCCGAAAAAGATGAAAAAGAAAAAGATTATGTTTCCATCTCTATTTCAGATACAGGCTGCGGGATGAGTAAAACAGTTAAAGATAAAATTTTCGAACTTTTCTTCACGACAAAATCAGGAAATGGAGGAACCGGACTCGGTCTTTATTTTGTTTATAACTCGGTAAAAGAAATGGGCGGGTGGATTGAAGTAGAAAGCAAGGAAAACGAAGGCTCAACATTCACAATTTTCATCTCAAAAAGATAATCCACCTTACAATCTACCGCTCTATTGAGTATAGCCTTATAAAGGTATATTACCTCAATTCTTCACCAATTAACCAATCAACAAATTCACTAATTAACTAAATTAATTTACCACTCTTCCAGCATTAAACGAAGTAAGGAATTTTTCACCTTGGCAGCTACGGAATCAACCGCATCTAATTCATCAAAATCAGATGAATAAATAAATGACTCATTAATAACTTTATCCCACTCATTTTTTTCTTTATCTTTTTTCTTAAGGGAAAACTTCGCACTTACCGACAAACGGTATTTTTCGACTTCACCAGCCGGTGTGTACGATTCTGGACTTCTTTCGTAATCATTAATTATCCCATCCAGAAGGTAATCTCCCTCGGACCCTGTTTCTAATTTCACTCTCCCATCGCTGATAAAAGCATCTATCAAACCCTCAATTAGTATTCTGCCAATATCTGCGCTTTGTGTCTTATTTTCCAAAGACAATATAGATAAAGTGCCATCAAAAGAGCTTCCTCTAAAAGAATAAACACAGGAAAAGAAAGAAAAGCTCAGCAGGATAATACAAAGTTTAAAACCCAAAGTCGTTTTAAGCTGACAGCTGACAGCTGACAGCCGACAGCGGATATCATTCATACAATCGTTCTCTCATATCCTTAACTTCATATTCCTTTCTTTTATGATAAAACCATTTCTGAAAAGAAGACGCATCTTTCGATCTTTGCAGCTCCATGGCAATATTAGATATAATCTTCCTGAGTTCTTCATCCTTTGGTATATTGAAATCTATCTGTTTAACCACATAAACATATTCCCCTGCCCTAACCGGAGGTAAAACCGTGTTTTTTCTGATATTAAGCGATAAATAAGCAATCTTCTCCGGAATATTGAATTTACTATGGTTTTCCAACGTAAAATAAGAGGTTCTACTCCACTTGCCTTTCTCGGGACTACGTGGCAAATTATCTCCGGAGAATTTACCACGAGCATAATTCTTTGCCCTTTCTGCCGCTTCATAAATTATAAGCGAATCTCGAACTTCCTCTTTTATGTCAGAAATCGGTGGTATACCCTCCTTTTTCTCCTCGACCCAGAAGACATAAAAAGCCTCTTCGCCTATAAGCGGATAGGAAATATCTCCCTCCTTTGGATCAATAAGAAATGTTCCGAAATTTACCGGGATATTAGGAAAATCGCCTTTACCGAGAGAAATATATTGAGATTCATATTCTCCAGTAAGACTAAAGGCGGAATCGGACCGAAGCTTTTTTACCAATTTCCAGGCTTCAGATGAGCTTTTCTGAAAATTCTCAAACGAAGGAAACACGGGAAGAAAAATCTCCTTAACCTTAACAGAGTCTCTCTGTCTGTCCTCGAGCTTTAAAATATGAAAACCTTTGTCACTTTTAATAGGTTTGGATACTTTTCCTTCGCGTAATCCGGCTAAAGTTGCCGCAAAATCATGGCTTAAATCCTTAACTTTAACCCAACCATTCAAAAGGGCTCTGTTGTCCGGGAAATAAGAATAATGCCTTACAAGCAAATTAAAAGAGTCGGTTTTGGCTCTTTCCACAACATCATTGGCATCTTCCTTCGCCATTTGAATCGTTTCTTCGCCTATAGAGATGGGGAAAGAAACATAACCCAACTTAATAAAGTAATTCCTTCTAAACATTTCCCTGTGTTCTGCATAAAATTTTTCTTCAGATATAGAAGTTTCTTCGGATTTCCATTCTTCCAGAGGTAATTTTATATATTCGATTCTAACCTCAACCGAGTCCTCAAATAATTCCTCAATAGCTTCCCCACTGGTAACTCTAGCCATGGAGGAAATCTCTCCGCGTAATATACTCATAGGTAAATTTTCCATTATCTGATATGTGTAAGTTCTGATAAATTGACTGGCACGCGGGTCTTTAAGTAATTCGAAATACCTATCGTAATCAAACTGATCACCCATCCAAAAATCCGGATTTTGCGTAACTTCCGGAGGCGGGTTTTCCCTGATTATGTCAAATAATTGATCTTCAGAAACAGATATTTGTCTCTTTCGAAGCAGGTCTTCAAGTATTTTATCAGTTATCAATTGATTTATAACTGCTTCGGATATCTGTCTCTCTTTTATAGGATCCGATCCCAGAGCACCGCTTATACTTTGAAGTCTACTTCTTAAAGCGCCACTATATTCTTTGATTGTAATGGCTTCATTATTTACTTTTGCGATAACATTTTCATCTTTTTGACTGCTTTTCGTAAAAACATTTGTGCCAAAACCAATTACCATAGAAAGAATAAAAGCTAACGCAGCAAACCACATAAAATACTTTGTTATCGATCTAACTTTTTGCATTATCATAAACTCTTACCTCCTTACAGTATTATCAATCAACTTTTTGTTTTTTTGCAAAAAAACCTCCTTTAATTATACAGCTTTCTATTAGTAAATAAAATATCAAAATTCAAAAAGCAAAATGACAAATAAAAATGCAAAATTATCCCTTCCCCTAACCGCAAAAACTAAAAAAATATTTGTGTTATTCGTGTGATTCGTTGTTTCTCTTTTTTTTATTCATTTTGAACTTTGATTTGTAATTTTCCATTTTAATATTTAATTTTTACATTTTAGCGGTGCTGCCGAGCCTGGTTCTACACATACAATTCTATTTATCAATTTTAGCTATATCTCCATTTTCAATATAAGAAACGAATCTTTCCAATCTTTCAATTACCTTTTCTTTACCTAGAACCTCCAAAAGTTCAAATAGGCCAGGGCCAAAAGTCATTCCGCTAACCCCAAGCCGCACAGGATGTATAAGTTCTCCCGCTTTACATCCGAACTCCCGAGAAAGTTCCCGTAAAGCATTTTCCATATTCTCTTTATCAAAAGAATCCAAATCTTCAAACTTTTTTATTAATTTTTTTAATCTCTCTTCGACCCCAGGATAAATCCGCTTTTGCAATCCTTTCTCATCATAAGTAAAATCATCCGTAAAAAAATATCCTCCAATTTCTATAAAATCTTTTAATTTATTAGCCCTATTACCCATCGCCTTAATGACCCTATCAATATAATCGGAATC
>CAZALG010000039.1:0-11303 GCA_964485935.1 uncultured bacterium
TAGCTTTAATACCTTCTTCTGCTAATTTTGCGTGTGTTCCGGAAGTTGAAATAATGTTTGCTCCTTCCTTATCTAATTCACGTGCAAGTTCTACAATACCTTCCTTATTATAAACAGATATAAGAGCGTTTTCAATCTTTAATTCTTTCATTCGAGCACCCTCTTAACTTCTTCTAATCTGCCAATTAGGTCCAGCTCTTCCGTTTTGCCACTCATATGTTCCCTTGCTCCTTCTATGGAAACTTTTCTTTCTCTTAATAAATATTTTATTTTTTTCAACAATTTAATATCGTCTTCAGAATATAGTCTTTTTCCTCCGCTGCTTCTTCTTGGTCTAAGTTCCTTGAATTCTCCTTCCCAGAATCTCAAGGTCGATTCATTCTCATCGAGGAGTTTAGAGATTTCTTTGATTGTATAAAACATTTTTTTCATTTTTTTCTCTCCTTTTTTAATTCTCTTTTCATTAAATCCTTTATTGAATAGAAAGGATTCTTATTTTCATATAATATGGAATAGACTTCACTCGCCACGGGTATATTGACCTTATATTCATTGGAAAGCTTACAAATCGATTTGGTCGTTCTGATTCCCTCTACAACTTCTACTGTATCTGAAAGAATATCATCTAATTTTTCGCCTTTACCTAATTTTTCTCCTACGGTTCTGTTCCTTGAATAGGAAGAAAACGAAGTGACTATAAGGTCTCCAAAACCTGAAAGCCCCGCAAAAGTTTCTCGCTTGCCGCCCATTTTTTCTCCCAGCAAGGAAAGTTCAGCCATAGACCTGGTTATAAGAGCAGCCTTTGCATTCATTCCAAGATTCATCCCATCACATATCCCCGCAGCGATTGCATAAACATTTTTAAAAGCTCCGCCAAGCTCTACACCCACGATATCTGAAGAGGTATAGACTCTTATTTTATCACTCGAAAGTCTCGTTTGAACTATTTCAGCTTTATTCGCATTAGCTGAAGCGGCGACTAACGAAGTGGGAACTCCTTTAATAACTTCTCTCGCAATTGAAGGACCTGAAACCGCAACGATTTCTCCTTTCTGTGATGGAATTTTATTCTCAATAATCTCTGACATTCTTAGTAATTTATCAGGATCTACTCCTTTAGTAAAACTCGCAATAATTTTATTCTCATCAATATATTTAACGAAAGCCCCCGCGACTTCTTTTAATACATTACTGGGTAGTACAAAAAAAACAAAATCTGAATTAATTGCAAGTTCCTTTGGGTCCGATGTAATAACAATATCTTCAGGAATTTTATGTCCGGGCAGAAATTCTTTGTTTTCCCTGAACTTTATTAGATTTTTGACTCTCTCTTTAACCGGTTCAAAAAGTGTAACACTAACCCCTCTGGCTTTAAGATATAAAGCGAGGGTTGTCCCCCAGTTTCCTGCGCCTATAATCCCAACACTCGAATATTTCATAAGTTTTCCTGAAATTAATGATTATCGAAAAGAAGTCAAGGGAAAAGGTTCCCCGCTGACGCTATTTTTAACCACAGAGTACACAGAGAAAAAATAAACTCAAATAGACCATAGAGAAAACAACTAAAATTTTGTTTATTTAAATTCCACCACCCAGTTTAAAAGTGCTTTGATCTGGGTAGAGTGATGTGGACTCTGTGGACTCCGTGTTTTAATTTGGGAGGTGGTCGGGGTATTAAAAAAATAAAAAATCTCTGTGTTAAGAGTTTTTATTGAGGATGTCAATAAATCAAATTAAGAATCCATCCAACGAAAACAGCGGACGAAATCATTATTGCAGAGGATTTTAAAGCATCCCAGAATCCCAATTCTTTGAACAGAACTACAAAAGTTGCTACACAGGGAAAATACATTGTAAGAACAACAGAGGCAGTAATTAATTGTCCCATCGATAACCCTAAGGGCGCAAGCATACCTATTGCCACATCTTTTCGCAGGAAACCTATAAAAAGTGCAGCTATCGCTTCTGCGGGGATACCCAGGATTTTAGTTAGTAAACCTCCAAAAGTTTTAGATACGAAATTTATAAAACCAAAGATATAAAATAAATTTACAACCAAAACGCCGATTAATACAAACGGAAGAGCTTCCCTGAGAAACCAGCCTACTCGTAACCAGACCTTCTTAAGCAAAACCTGGAAATGGGGGATTCTATAAGGCGGTATTTCAGTGAAGATCTCGGGACTTTCGCCCGTAACATATCTGGCCATTATTTTACCTGTTAATAGCCATACTAAAAACAATGTAACAAAGACCGGAACAATTCCTTTGAATCCATACTTACCCAGTAACCCGAATATCATCGCGGTTTGAGCCATACAAGGGATGGAAATTGACATAACTGTTGCAGCTATAAGTCTTTCTCTTCTTGTTTCCATAATTCTTGTAGCCAGAACGCCCGGTACATTACATCCAAAAGCAAGGAACATGGGTATAATACCCATTCCGTGAATACCAATCTGGTGCATAAGACGATCTACAAGTACCGCGAGCCGGGGTAAATATCCCGTATCCTCGAGAATAGAAAGGACAAAATAGAAACTTATTATATAGGGTAAAACAGCTGCTATAGGTATAAAAAAACCTGTGCTTAAAAGCCCGAAAGATTGGTAAAAATCGATTTTGCCTTCAATTAATTCTCCTATGAGAATTTTGTGTAGTAAGTTCCCGTTGCCTAGAAAAGCTGAAAGTTTCAACAAAACAGGCGCCCATAAGTTTTCGAATATGGGTGTGAAAACTAACGCTATTAAACCTTCTCCAATTAAACGGATAATTACAAAAGATAGAAATAAAATCACGCCCGCAAAAAATATTCCAAGCACAGGATGTGTCGAAATCTCTTCTAAGATTTGAGGAAAAGTGTGATGATGATGTTCGATAATCTGTACTTCTTTGATAATTTTACCAATAAAATTCCAGATATCTTTTTCTTTTATTTTAAATTCTGAAGGCTTTGCCTTTCCAACCTTTTCTCTTAACTCTTGAATGCCATATCCTGTAATAGCAACAGTGGGTATCACGGGGACTTTTAAAAGCTTGCTTAAATTATTTGAATCTATAGTTATTCCTTTGTGTTTTG
This sequence comes from uncultured bacterium, assembly GCA_964485935.1. GTDB lineage: Bacteria > Hydrothermota > UBA3072 > UBA3072 > UBA3072 > JAFGHJ01. The sequence continues at coordinate 3,079 of CAZALG010000039.1, forward strand.
TCTCATCCCAAAAATTTAAAAGTATCAAAACGGGAAATTTGGTCGATAATAGTTGAAGAGTAAGATTGAGATTTCTTTCAAGATTTGTCGAGTCGACGACGTTCACAATTACAGTTTCTTTTGGATTACTCTCATCAAGAATTTTTTTAGCTACTACCTCTGCGGGAGAATCCGGAACGAGAGAATAAGTTCCCGGAACATCGATTACTTCTATATCAGCACCTTTTATCTGCATTTTACCTCTAAGATATTCGACGGTTGTTCCAGGGTAATTAGAAGCAATAACTCTTACTCCGGTAAGTCGGGTAAATATCGCGCTTTTTCCTACATTAGGGTTGCCAAACAATAAGATTTTTCTCACTCGTTTACCTCTTCGACAAGTATGGTGCTCGCCATCCCTCTGCCTACGGCAATTTCACAGTTTCCGACTCTTACGATGATAGGACCGAAAAAAGGATGCATGGCTATCTTTTTTATAACAACACCTTCTCTTATCCCCATATTGGAAAATCTTCTGCACCAATTTCTTCTTCCCCCCATTCTGCCTCCGCCTCTGCCCCTCATTCCTGGCATGCCTCTTCCGCCCCTTGCAATGGATTTCACTACAAGCGGGACATTTTTCTTTGCTTCAAGAAGGGATATCATAATTTTCGTAAACCTCTTTAGATTTAAGATAGGAATTCATTCTGTCACATGTTTCTTCCGAAACTACATGCTCAATACCACAGGCGTCCTTATCCGCGATCTTTTCGTCAACATTCAAAACGTTAATCAAAAAGCTTCGTATCAATTTATGCTTCCTGTAAATAGCTTGACCTATTTCATTCCCCTTTTCTGTTAGTTCTATATATCCGTATCTTTTGTGTTTAATTAGGCCTTCACCTTTCAGAGCTTTTACCGCATAATTTACACTGGCAAGAGAAACAGCCATGTGCGAAGCAATGTCTTTAACCCTGGCGACTTTCTCTTCTTCGCAAATTTCACATATAGCTTCAAGATAATCTTCCCTGCTTTTAGTTAACTCCATTTTTGCCTCCATTGTTAGATATATCTAACAATATAAGACATATATATCTTTTGTCAACCCTCATAGATAAATGAAATATTAAAATTTAAAAAGCAAAATTATAAAAAATAGGGCGCTGAACTACGTAGATGAAAGCATAAAAAAGGGACTTTTCGTTTGTTGTCTTTTTAATTCATGTTTGAATTTTGATTTGTAATTTTAAATTTTGATCTTTGATTTTTGAATTTAGCGGCTCTGCCGCGATAGGGTTTGACTATTTTAAAAAAAATACTATATTAGATAAAAACAAGCAGTAATTCTATAAAAGAAATTGTTTTTATGGAACTTTAAATTAATAGTAAGGGTCGTATTGAGTAAAAGGAGGTTTTTTTGATTAAAAAAATCGGTTTTTTTGTACTTGTTTTGTTTTTTGTTATAGGATGCCAAGAAGATGATGGGAGACTCAAGATCTGGTTAACGGATGCACCCCCACCACAAAATGTACAAAACATATATTTAACGATATTAGCAGTGGGAATAAGAAATGCGGAAGGCGAAGTTACAACTATTCAAAATGACATACACCGGATTGATGTTTTGGAGCTTTCCGGTGGATATGCAGCCCCGCTTACATTTAATTATATGACCGGCGGTTATTATGCCGATGTTAAACCGGGAGATTATACCAGTGTATTATTAGTATTAGCCCAGATAAATTCCCTGGTTATGGAAGGTGATAGTATAGCAGATTCTCTGTTAATTCCCGACGGCATGCCCATAGAATTTGAAATTGAGGAAGACTTCACTGTATTTCCCGGGGAACACCTTACAATTGTTGTTGATTTTGATGCTTCAAAATCAATAAATTGGGAGACTCAACCTTATGAACTTAATCCTTATTTTAGAGCATTTCAAAGTTCAAATGCAGGATTTATAAGTGGAACAGTGAAAACATTAGAGGATACTTCAGAAGTTGCAGTAAAATTTGCTGTCTTGCATGCTGTGAGTTCAACGGATAGCATGACAACGTTATCGGATAACGCTGGCAATTATTCGCTTTTCATTCCCGAGGGTACTTATAATATTAGTGCCTCCGCTGATGGTTATACTGTATCCGATACCATATACGAAGGGATTGACTTAAGAGCGGATTCTGTTTTAGGAGACTATGACTTTACGCTTGAATAACCGAGTAGTATTTATTTTTTAATTTCGGTTTAGATATTTAAGAACCGGGGCGGGCACACTTTTTTAAGTGAACAAGGAGGTATATCACATTTGTGTAGTGATATATTTGCCGACACCCCGGCGTGATTTAATTTATATAAAAAAAGTTAAAACACGCAAGGGGTATTTTAAAAAAAACGCTAAAAATTTTTAACCACAGAGCACACAGAGAAAAAAACGCACAGAGAACGCAGAGAAAATGACTATAATTTTGTTTGTTTAAAACCCAAACCACAACCAAAAAATAATTCTCACACAAAGACACTAAGACACAAAGAAAAAAAGATAATGTTGTTTGAAAAACCAACCCCACACTACCAGAGATTTAGCCACGGATTAACACTGATATTTTTATGTTTGATTAACTCGAAACTATAAATTATAAAAATAGCACAAAATTTTTTAAACTATTTGACCATTTTTCAATATAATTATTTAACTTAAATTTGAAGAATCTACGATATCAATCCGAAGGTATTACCAATAATTTATTTCCCTCATCTATTACCCGGAGCTTTCCGTCCCCACGTTTTGCTCTTTCAGCGATCCATGCGTTTGGCTCTTTAACCGAAATAAAACCGCCGGGTTCTATTTTTTCTGCCGGAAGTTCAGAATACAAATAAAGTTTAATTTTCTGCTGCAACATCAACTTCAAAACCCTGTCAGTTTTCCAGAGGTATAATTCAAAGTTTTTATCGATCCAATCCGTAGCCTCACTAAGAGGTTTTTCCCGTAGCCTTACAAGATTATCCCAGAACAGAGCTTTTGATTTCTCGCTTGTCGCAAGGCCTCTAACCTTCTCCGGCTGTCCGGGACTTCCAATGCACGGTGCTATAATAAGCGCTTCGCCTCCTTCTTTAATCGCATACTTCAATGCCATATCGAAGGAGTTTTGAACGCCGTAAATGGCATTGCATGCAGGAGGCCCTCCGGGTGAAATAACTACATACTTTGTTTGCGGCAAAACAAAAGACGCTAAACCATCAACAGCTTTTGTCATCTTAATCGAAACTTTATCCGGATTGCCTGCGGCTATCCACTCGATTGTTGATTTTGTTGAAAACATATCCAGAAGGAACGTAGGAACATTTTCTTCCGTCAACTTACCGTCCCGCAAGATAAACCTCTCGGATAATTTTCTGACGTCTCTATTGTCCTGTGCGAAAGGGTTTTCTTTCCTTGATTCATTCTCATGATAGCTAATCCGTCCCGCAGCGCTCAGATTATGTTTTAAGGCATGCTTATGCGTCGAAGCTATAGTCTTTCGGGAACAAAGGCCCGGACAAACCTGTTTATCTACAACACTGTAGCCGTTCATATAGTGATATTTTGATTCATGCCCGTAAATTCGTACCTCTGTTTTAAGCCACTTTTTCGAAACTTCTGCATCCGTACCCAGTGGAGTTTTGCCCAGATTAACATAATTCTCACTGTCGCATTCATTTACGATAACATTAACTTCATGACCAAGATCCTTTGATGTTTTTTTTATTTTGGCAACGAGATTTTCGCAATAAACTTTTGGATCATGCGTGCCATTGGCAATAAAAATATTAAGACTTTTTGGGTTTCCCTTGAATATCTCACTCATCATCACCGGAACGATTAGCTCCTGAAGTCCCGAGCGAAATTCATCACTTATCACCAATCCCACTTTTTTATCCGCAACGATTTCTTTAATCCTCGGAGAATCAATTGGATTTTTGATAGCCGCTTCCATTTTTTCTTTCATTTCCGTTTCTGTCATTTTATTGGTAGACTGCTTAGGCTTAATCAGATCTCCCGCGAGAAAATCTTCCGGGATTGAAAGATTAATTTTTTCTTTACCGTAGGTTAATTTTAATTCTTTTTTCATAAAAAAGTAGAAAAAAAATAGAATTAACTTTTATTCATGACTTTTAATTCTTCTAAAATCAAACTGATTTGCGAAGTATATTTCTTTTTTATATTATTGAAAATCTCTCCGGCTATTTTTTTATTATAAACATGCGATGTTCGATTTCTGTCTTCAAGCATATCAAGTGATAATTCTTCATCCTTAATTATTCCAAGTTTGAAAGCTTCCTTAAAAGCACTTCTCGGGGTTTTAGTTTCTATACCCTGGTATTCCAGGAACATCCTAATGGTTTTCCACAAAAGTTCAAAAGTAAACTCGAATCGCTGAATCACACCATCCTTATCGAGTTCATCTTTCGTCTTTTTCAAACCGTCTTCAAGCTTCTCTAAAGCATTCGATAATTTTTTTAACGAATATTCAAGCTCTTTTTTCATAAACTGTTTTCCCCGTTTCGTAAACTATATCTTTAAAATCTTCATCAACATCGGGCAGAAATACGATATCGATTTTATATAAACCGCTGAATTTTTCTATTTCTTCCTTGATTTTCCTATAAGTGCGTATATCGACTTTTTTGGAATCAACCGCGAAATCAAAATCGGAAGATTCCAAGTTTTTTTTCTTCTTAGCCCTTGAACCAAAGAGAATAACCTTCTGCGGATCTAAATGTCTTTTCAAAACATCTACAACATTATTAATTATCTCTTCTTCTCTTCCCTTCTTTACTTCTATACCCATCTTTACTTTATAATACTAAACTTTCGAAATGCCTTTGTCAAGTATAATTACTCTATGTATGATTGGAAGGAGAATAATATTGGTTTGATTTCCGGGAAAAAGATTATCCCATCTGAACAAGGACGGTATTTTCTTCTTTCATCTCATTAAACGGAATAAAATTATCTTTAATTTCTTTACCGTTGACGATTACTTTTTTTACGCCCTTCTGAACACAGGAATCGTTTTGGACAGTTATATTGAGTTTTTTCTTTCTAAACTCTCTACTTACGCTAAAACTTTTCCATGCCGATGGAATACATGGATCAATTCTCAACCCCTCATAATCTGTCTGAATTCCGAGAATATACTGCATTGCAGTATAATAAGCCCAGGTAGCAGAACCACTTAACCAGGGCAGGCGTGACGCACCGTACCTGGGACTGTATTTACTATGTGTAAATTGGCAATAAACGTACGGCTCGATTTGACGTATCCCAGCTTTTGTGTTAAAGGCAGACGGCATAAAAGCGCGTAAATATTTGTAAGCCTGATCACCATTACCAAGCATTGTCTCGGCAGTTATAGCCCACCCTTGAGTATGACAAAATATGGAAGCATTTTCTTTCATACCCTTGTTAAAAAGAGATGCCTTGACAACCTTATGGTCGGTTTTCTCATAAGGAGGACTAACTACCATGATACCATAGTCTGTAGCCAGATGTTCTCTCACTGCTTTCATCACTTTTTCGCTTTGTTCTTTATTAGCATGGCCGCTCAAAACAGACCAGGACTGAGGGTTGAGCCAGAAAGAACCTTCTTCATTTTCTTTCGAACCGAATTTCATCCCATCGTACCTGTATGCCCGGATAAACCAATCTCCGTCCCAGGTGTGTTTCTCAAGATTTTTATCCAGAGTCTCGAGATGAGATTTCGCCCACTCGACTTCGTCTCTTCTTTCAAGCGTATCGCAAATATCGATATACGTTTTCAGCGCGTAACGGAGCTGAAACGCGACAAACACGGTTTCGCCTTCATAACCGAGTTCGAGACAATCGTTCCAATCCGCGTACAAACCACAGGGAAGCCCATGCACGCCCATGTGATCCAGACTGAATTGTATGGCTCGCTTCATATGTCCGAGTACTGTATCCTCGCCTGAGTCCGCATACGGAAGCACTTTATCATAAAATGAAATATCACCCGTTTCTTTCACATACGCGGGAATGGTGTTAAAAAGCCACATACAATCATCCGAGCGAAAATCTTCTTTATCGGGAGGTTCTTCTTCTCCCGGATTGTGTGCCCAGGGTCTAACGATAGGCATTGCGCCGCCTGAGGAAACCTGGCCTGTTATCATAAGCTCCAATCGCTTACCTGCTTCCTCTGGAATCAAATGCAAGACACCTAAAATATCCTGTACAGTATCTCGATACCCTAAACCATCGCGCTCACCGCTGTACACGAGACTTGCGGCCCTGGACCATGTATATGTAATAAGGCAATTAAAAGGATTCCACATATTCATCATACTATCAAATTCTGGATCAGGTGTTTTAACTGACATGCCTCCCAATCGGCTATGCCAGTAATCTTTGACCTTATTAAATTCATCGTGAACCCTGCCCGTATCTCCAAATTCCTCGATTGCTTTCTTTCCTTCAACAGCTGCTTTACCGATACCCATAATAACAACCATTTCTTTTGATTCTCCAGGTTCTAAATCGACGTCTATCTGCAAAGTGCCGCACCCATTATCGCCTTTAGCGAGGGAATTTTTACACTTACCTTCTTCTACTACAATTGGATTGTTATAGGAACGATAAGGACCCAGAAAAATGGCACGGTCTGTATCATATCCCGTAACTTCTGCACCTGCAATGCCAAGAAATGTATGCCGGTTGCCATCGTGATTTTCGAAATCACTACTTGTGTCATCCGGAAGCAATACGTTTATTCCATGGTCGATTATATTGTCTGCGACATCCATATTGAGAATGGAAAGAGTGTATTGAAGATTAATGAAGTCCTGCAACATAAACCAGTTATTGGCATATTCCACAAAAGTAAATAACCGCAAGAGACGCCTTTTGGAATCCTGATTCGTTATTTTAAAATTCCAACACTCAAAATATCGGTCTAAAGGAACAAAATAGGTGGTTTGGGTTTTTATGTTCGAATATTCCGAGGATATGATTGTATAAGCCGTTCCGTGTCGACATTCCGATTTATACTTATCAAGCGGTTTACCCACAGGCTGCCAGGAAGCAGACCAGAAATCTTTACTTTCCCGGTCATGAATATATATATAACGTCCCGGCTGATCCATCGGAATTGAATTGAAACGAAGACGCATAAATCGTCCCTGAGCCGAAGATTTTAAAAAACTATAACCGCCGGCATTGTTCGTAATTATAGCTCCGTATTCAGTTGAACCAAGGTAATTACTCCATGATTTTGGAGTATCCGGCCGTTCTATAACATATTCTTTATTCTTATCATCAAAATACCCGAATTGCATTACCCGTTCCTCTCTCTACATCGGCTTATTTGGATGTGCTTTAATGTAGTCAATCAATTCGTCTACCTGGGTAAAAGCAAGTGAACAAGTGGTATCGGCAGAGCCATAGAAAATTGCTATTCTTCCTTTTTTCGCACAATGAAGTGTCGCGCAGGGGAATGTAACATTATCAACAAATCCAGTTCTTTCGTATGGGGCTTCGGGAGTTAAAATATAATTTTCACAGTCAACGATAACTTTTGAAGGATCATCGATATCCAACAATGCCGCCCCCATACTATATATGAATCCGCTGCAACTCTGACAAACGCCATGGTATATCATCAACCAGCCTTCTGTTGTTTCTATTGGAATAGGACCGGCACCGAGTTTCACGTTTTTCCACCAGTAATGCGTTACTCCCATTACCAGCCGATGTTTGCCCCAATAAGTCATATCCGGACTCTGGCTTAGATAGATATCACCAAAAGGCGTATGACCATTATCGCTCGGACGGTTAAGCAAAACGAAATTACCATTTATCTTTCTCGGAAATAAAACACCATTTCGATTAAAAGGTACATAAGCATTCTCAAGCTGGATGAAAGTTTTAAAATTCTTGGTTTTTGCGATTCCAATCGTGGGTCCATTAAAGAAATTACACCAGGTAATGTAATAAGTTCCCTCTATCTCGACCAGTCTAGGGTCGTAACCGTATAGAATTGGTTCTGCCGGGGCCCCGTCTTCATTTTGAAACGTAATTATCTTTTCTTCAATATCCCAATTTATTGCGTCTTTACTTCTACCCAGATGGAGATTGGGATATCCGTTTTTATGATTAGCCCGAAAGACACCGATAAATTCGCCTTTATAGGGTATTACCGCGCTGTTAAAAACCCTCAAACCGTTCAGGGCATCTGTCCCAATCACGGGATTTT
>CAZALG010000040.1:0-5076 GCA_964485935.1 uncultured bacterium
TATCTCTACGATTATGTTTCCCTTGGAGCCTCCTCTTATTCCGACATTTCCTTCGCCCCTTAAGGGAATATAGTTTCCTGTTTCAACCCCCGCCGGAATTCTGACCGAAATTTGTTTTTCTTTTTTTACCCTTCCTTCTCCATGACAATCGGAACAGGCATCTTTTATAACCTCACCAATCCCTCTGCATACAGGACAGGTAGAAACTGAGACCATTTGACCGAAAAAACTTGAACGGGTTACCTGTACTTCTCCGTTACCGTTGCATCTGGAGCAGGTGGTAGTGGTTCCGCCTTTCCCGCTACATCTTACACACTTTTCGAACAAACGAATTTTTATCTTTTTTCCTGTGCCTTCAGCTGCTTCTTTGAGAGTTATTGAAAGAGGAATACGAACGTCTTCTCCGGATGGCTTATGAGTTCTTCGGTTTCCTCGCGTTCTTGTCGTTTGTCCGAATAAATTCCCGAAAATTCCACCGTCCCCTCCGAAGCCGAAGTTTTCGAAAATATCTCCGAAAATATCGCGAAGGTCATCCTGGTGAGTAAAATCCTGCCAGGTGAAGTTTCTGCCCTGGAAATGAACGCCTTCTTTACCAAATCTATCGTAGTTGGATCTTTTTTCGGGGTCGGCAAGAACTTCATAAGCTTCCGAAATCTCTTTGAACTTTTTTTCGGCCTCTTTAGGGTTTTCCTTATTTACGTCGGGATGGTGTTTTCTTGCAAGCTTTTTATAAGCTTTTTTTATCTCTTGGGTACTGGCGTCCTTTTCGACCCCCAGGGTTTCATAGTAGTCCTTAACTTTTGGCATCTTTTTTACTTTTTATCCTATTCCTCCTCCTCATTCTCATTATCCTCAATCTCTTTCTCTTCTTCTTCGTCGATTACTTCAAAATCAGCCTCGACTTCTCCTTCACTTTCTTTGTCTTCTTCTTTCGATTCTTCTTCTTTCTGTGCATCTTGAGTTGCCTCGGTCCCCGCTTTTTGGGCTGATTCTTTTTCTGCTTTTTTATATAATTTTTCGGAGATTGAATAGGAAGCTTTCTGAAGGTTTTCCATTTTTTGCATTATATTCCCCAGATCTTCTGTTTTTATGGCTTCTTTTAAATCTGATATGGCATTTTCAATATTTCCGCGTTCCTCATTTGAAACCATGTTGCCGTGTTCTCTGAGGGTTTTTTCTGTGGAGTAAATCAGAGCGTCGGCTTGATTCCTTATATTAATTAACTCTTCTTTCTTTTTATCCTCATCTGCGTGGGTTTCGGCTTCGGATTTCATTTTTTCAATTTCATCTTCAGTAAGGCCTGAAGATGATTCAATTTTAATAGATTGTTCTTTATTTGTTCCGAGGTCTTTTGCGGAGACGTTTAATATGCCGTTAGCGTCGATATCGAAACTGACTTCTATCTGAGGAACCCCTCTAGGAGCAGCAGGTATACCCATTAATTCAAACCTTCCCAGTGTTCTATTGTCGGCTGCTGAGGATCTTTCCCCCTGAAGAACATGAATTGAAACGGCAGGCTGGTTGTCTTCTGCGGTCGTGAAGACCTTACTCTTTTCGGCGGGAATTGTCGTGTTTCTGGGTATTATTGTGGTCATCATCCCGCCTAAGGTTTCTATTCCAAGAGAGAGTGGTGTTACATCGAGAAGGAGAACGTCTTTAACGTCTCCAGCAAGTACTCCTCCCTGAATAGCTGCACCAACAGCTACTACTTCGTCCGGATTAATTCCTTTATGAGGTTCTTTTCCAAAAAGTTCTTTAACTTTTTCTTGAACTGCGGGCATCCTCGTCATACCTCCTACGAGGAGAACTTCATCGATGTCTTTGGTAGTTAGATTTGCGTCTTTCAATGCGTTATTTACAGGATCTTCTATTCTCTTTAGGAGTTCCTCGCATAAGGTTTCCATTTTGGCTCTTGTTAGTTTCTTTTCAAGATGTTTAGCGCCAGAGGCGTCTCCTGCAAGATATGGAAGGTTTATAGTTGTTTCTCTCATTGTTGAAAGTTCGCATTTTGCTTTTTCAGCCCCGTCCCTTACTCTTTGTACGGCGCTTCTGTCATCAGAAATATCGATGCCCGTCTCATTTTTGAATTCTTCTATCAACCATTCCATTATAGCGTGATCAAAATCGTCTCCGCCGAGATGTGTATCTCCGTTTGTTGAAAGAACTTCAAAGACCCCTTCGCTTATTTCAAGGATAGATATATCGAAAGTTCCTCCTCCAAGGTCAAAAACGGCTATTTTTTCTTCCTTTTTTTCTCCGAGTCCATAGGCGAGAGAGGCTGCGGTAGGTTCGTTTATAATTCTAAGAACTTCAAGCCCGGCTATTTCTCCAGCGTCCTTTGTTGCTTTTCTCTGAGAATCGTTGAAGTAAGCAGGTACGGTTATAACCGCTTTTTTGACTTCTCTGCCAATATGTTCTTCTGCTGCTTTTTTTAGATATTGTAGTACTTTTGCGGAAATTTCCGGCGGGGAGTAAACCTTATCTTCTACTTTTATTCGAGCGTCATCATGAGGGCCTTTTGTAACATCAAATGGTATTTTTTTCTTTTCGTCTTTGATTTCGGAAAATCTTCTGCCCATAAACCTTTTCACGGAAAAGACAGTATTCTGAGGATTGGTAAGTTGTTGTCTTTTTGCCTGCAAGCCAACTAACTCTTCGCCCTCTTTAAACCCTATTACCGAAGGGGTAGTTCTTTGCCCTTCCGGATTCGAAATTACTTCAGGCTCCGATTGCTCGACAATTGCGACAACCGAGTTAGTCGTACCAAGGTCGATTCCTATTACAGGTTCTTTCATTCTACTTTTCCTCCTTAATTTTTATTTTCTTCATTGTTATCATTCTTGTTTTTTTCATTATTATCGTTTTTATTTTTTTCAGCTTTTTTAGCTACAATTACCTTTGCAGGTCGTAAGACTTTATCTCCTATTTTGTAGCCAGTTTCCGTTTCTTCCAATATTTTACCATCTTCTTCATCATTATGTTCGATAACATGGATTGCGTCATGCTTTGAAGGATCAAATTTTTCTCCTGTAGATTCAAATGGTTCAATATTATAGATTTTTAGCAAATTTTCTAGGTTGGAACGTACGAGACGAATGCCTTCATAGAAAGATTTATAATCATCTTTATGTTTTTCGCTTTCGTTAAAAGATTTAAAAGCTCTCCGGAAGTCGTCAAGAATAGGGAGAATCCTCCTGAATACTTCTTCCAAAGTATAATTGTAGATTTTTTCTTTTTCTTGAATAGCTCGCTTTCGGAGATTTTCATAATTTGCTAGGGCTCTGAGATATTTATCCTTGAGCTCCTCTTTTTCTTCCTGCAAATCCGAAATCATAACTTCCATAAATTCTGATTCTTTTTCTTCCGTATCTTTTATTTTTTCTTCATTTTCTTCTGTTTTATCAATATTATTTGCTTTATCACCTTCGGCCATCTTTCCTCCTAGATATTTATATATTGTAATTTAAGAAAATGCCTTTTAATGTCAACCCCGAAAACTGTAAATCTTGTAAATAATCTTAATGAAAAAACGCTTTTTGTCAAGGTGTTAATCTTTTTTATTTTCAAGGTTTTGTAGAGAGTTATGAAGAGCAAATTTGGTGCAGCAGGTAGCTGTAAATCGGTATTTCTGCAAGAGTTCTGCGTATCCATAAAATAATATCAGGTGATTGTGTTGTAAGAGATGTATCTGAATCAACCTTACTTTGAATAAACCCGGAGATAATATGGCCTGCCGAACCGCCAGGCTTAAGTATGTGCGAACCACAAGTAGCAAAAGAGATTTTTTTAATTTTCTGAAGGTTCAAATATGTATTTTTTATTTACCACTTCGACATTAGGAGGAATTTTATTTTTTTCAAAAAAATCATAACCCTCTTTTAAATTATTCCAAAAATCTAACCATTTAGATTCTTTATGTTTTTCCATATTTGTTTCGTTCATCCTAAAAGGAAAAATATGTACCCTAAAGAATCTTTGCCCATTACGAAACGTGGCATCGGAAATTGCATATATTTCTTCGATTCCCTCATTGGTTATAGCATAACACCCGATTGAAACACAGTTTCCGTGAACCATTAAAGCTCCTCCGGTTCGCCTTAGAATTTTATCATACTTGTTTGGATAGCCGAGGTTGAATGATAAATGAAAGTTACTAACAGGATTTAATCGCTGTGGTGTTATAAAATAAAAACCTTCAGGAGCCTGACCGTCTCCCTCTCTTGTTTTTGGGCCCAGTGTGCCGGAACCGTAAGTACAGATTTCGTAAGTTTTGAAAAGCTCAAACCTATCATTGGATTTGACCCATATTTCAAGTTCCATTGATTCTTTGAAAATTCTTATAAATATGGGCGAGCCATATTGTAATTTTTTTTCTTCAAATTCGCATCTGAGATTTGGTTTAACCCGCTGAACAGCGTTTCTGGATCTTCTGCTTGATGGGATTTTACTTTCAGTAAAAGATACAAAACTGCTTGTAATTAAGAAAAATAGTAGTACTGAGCTGCGTTTCAAAATCATATTTTGTTTATTTTCTCAGTTTTGCTTTTCGTTCTGCGGTAAACTTCCACCAGGGTTTTGGTGGATTTCCGTTACAAAATGATACTGCTGAGATAAAAACATCCAAAAGGCATAGATCATGATATTTACCTGTCAGTTCAAGAAGTTTCTGGTACATAGCGTAAGGGTCTTTTCCTTTTAAATCACTTGGTTCTTTATAACCAAGAAGACGCAATTTCCCAGCAATAGCCGGACCTACATTTGGTATAGATTCTAATTTATTACGAGATATACGTTTTTCAGGCATTTTTTTCTAAATTTATGTAGTAATCCAAATGTTCTTTAATCTTTTCCCATGGATCAAACTCAAGTCCGAAATCTAATCTCATATCAGACACATCCCACATTAAAGGGTCATCACTCCAGCCTTTGTCTTCCAATAATATCTGACTTTTTGAATCGCATTTCTTTATTGCTTCTTCTGCTATCTCATACCAGGATGTGAAATTTTTGGAGAGTCCAAAGTATGTTTTTCTATTTACATTATTCCCTATTATAAAGTATATTATCCCTCCTCGA
>CAZALG010000040.1:5086-11236 GCA_964485935.1 uncultured bacterium
TTTTCTATTTACATTACTGTGTAAAACTTTAATGTACAGTTTAGCCAGATCTCCGGCCCAGATGAATTGAGTTCCGTCATTTTTAGTAAGGGGTATCGGTTTATTTTTAAAAGCCTTCTTTACGATATTCTGAAAACGGGTATCACTCTGAGAATGGGCACCTTCAGCAACTGGATTTCCAAACGTGTAACCCGGACGAATGATATTGATTCGCATGGGTGAAAGATGAGATTGTGCCATTAAAAAGTTTTCACTTGCCGCTTTAGTGGCGCCATAAAATGTAGCTGGATGTTGTTTGGTTTTTGTATCTACGATTTTTATCTGTTCTTCTAACTCATCCGCGCCTCCCGAATATAAGCTGTCATTGGCCGAGGTCGACGATGTATAGATGAAATGTGTTACGTTTTCCCTGACGGCTATATTGGACATAAATACTGTTGGTAAGGTGTCGTCCTTTAGAACTTCCCATCTTGTTTTTTGTTCTGAATAGTTTACTGCGATATGAATGCATGCATCCTTGCCTTTGATTAATTTTTCAAGCAATTCAGTATCTGAAAGATTACCTTTTACAAGCTCAAGCTGTTTTATTTTTTGAAAATCAGGAATTTTATTCGGATTACGTGCTAAAATAGTTACTTTGTGGTTATGTTTTACAAGTTCTAAGGTAACATATGACCCGATAAAACCTGTTCCGCCAGTTAAAAGAATATTCATTTTCTCAAAATTTGTAGACCTTTATCCAAGTAGTTTCTCTCCAATTATTCCAACGAGAAATCCCATTGATGCGCCTATTGGTGGAATCCAGCTGTTTTTAATTTTTGATAAGGGGGCGATGTCTTGAAACATTAAAAAAACTATACCTCCGCCGGAAAAAGCCATAAGACCTGCAATAATGCCGGGTTTATCTCTTAAGAGGTAATAACCCATAAGAGCTGCGATTATTCCTGTAAAACTTAATAAAAATAATATTGTAAGGGATATTCTTGAAGAATGATTGTAGTGTTTTAATTCTATGTATGCGTTAAAAGATTCAGGTAAATTCTGCATTCCTATATAAACAGCAAGCAATAATCCAAGGCGAATATTATGCGCAAAAACTCCACCCAGAGCTATGGCTTCGGGAACAAAATCCATCAACATTGCCATCATCTGCGCGAAAGAACCTTCTTTTTGATGAATTTTGTTGTCGAGAAAGCAGAAAAAAAGCACTCCTCCCACGACGGATAAAATTAACGGGAATATGGATAATTGTTCTATTCCTTTGGGTATTAGAACAAAAGCAACGGCAGCTATTAATATTCCTCCGCCAAAAGCTATTGCGAAATGAGTTATGAATTTGTGTGCCGAATAGCCTTTGAATTTTTCAAATATTCTTGATAATATTCCACCCAGAAATACGGTCATTCCTGCAAAGAAAGAATATAGTATTATTTCTAAAATTGTTTTCATTTTATTACTTTAAAAATAATCTGCTTTAACTGTTGTCAATAGTGTATTCCTCTTTTTCTGGAAACATGAACTTGTTCTGGCAAGGGTTTTTTTATTCATGAGTTTAAGCAAATGTTAAATTATAACCTTCTCTATATATTGCTACCGATAATGTTTAGCGCCTGTCATAAATCAATGTAATCTCTCGTTTGTTCCAGAATGAATTGGAGGAATGTTCGATCGATAGAAATTCACCGTATTCTATTAAACTCCAGATTTCATTTGTAAGCATTTCAGATTCTTTTCCACCCATATTTAGTAACACTTTCGATTCAAATTCCAAATTTTCGTTGTCCTTGGACCAGTTTACTTTAGTTATTCGTGGAGAATTCCAGAATTTCGATTCGTATTCTTTGCCGTCGAGGGTTAATTTCTCCTCTGTAATTTCATCGTCAGCATATTCTAAAATTCGAGTTCTTTTGATAGTAATATAATTTCCTTGTTGAGTTATATTCAATTTATAGGGTATGGCACTTGCTCCAAAGTCATCTAAAATGCCTTTTTCTTCATTGAAAATCCATTCTCCCGAAAAATCAGGCGATTCTTTTTCTCTTGGGATTAATTTATCTAATCCGCACGTTGCTCTGAAAGGAGTAACAGCTTCCACATAAGTAGAGTCTTCCAGACTCATTATCCGGGGATTATTGACCAGTATTTTGTATTGTTTTTTTAAGGTATTTCGTACCATTCCTGCCCAGATAACATAAAAACACCATTTTGGTTGTTTTTTAAGTATTTCAAGTGTTGGAGGATTGCCCACTTCTGAAAGGACAAGCGGTTTTCCTTTTGATAAAACTACCAAGCTATCATAGTAGGACTGATTAAAATCACTTCCATAAACATCGAGAGCAAGAACATCGAGATATTCGATGCCGGGATAGAAGTTAGAAAACTCCATTCCGTGTCTACTGGGTCTATCAACGCTCCAGACCCAGATTAGATTATTGAGTTTATGATGATTCACAAATCTATCGAACAGCTGAAGATATAGCACTTTCGTGCTGTATTCGCCGCGGCGCCCTCCCCACCAGAACCAGTTACCATTCATTTCATGATACGGTCGCCACAGTATGGGTACATGTGCGTCCTGAAGTTTTTTAAAATAGAAAGCAATAGTGTCAACCTGTGCACACCAGCGCTTATATAGTTTCGTTCCCGGTGTTAGAACGTCTTTAAACTGCTCGTCCAATAGTTGCCCCTGGATACTTGCCAGAGATTCCGGTTTGGCATCCGGTAGCTCTCGAAACGTAACAGGTTCGTCTGCAGTTGGCGGCACTGCGTGCCAACATATAGTAATAATTAAACCCAGTTTGTGCTGTTTTATACATTCTTCGACGATATCCGGTCTTGCCAGATAAGAATCTTTATCTCCATCCTTTGCAAAGCCCCAATCTGTACTAAAAACTGCCGGCGTTTTGCCGATATATTTAGCTGCAAAACGGGTGTTTCTATCCCTTATGTTTGGATAGTTATGCTGTCCGGTTAGTGTGTATTTTCCTGATATGCTGTATAAAAGTTCCAGAAGCGCTTTGGCTTCCTTTGAGGCATTTGGAGTTACCGGTTTTACGGGTTTGTTGGTCTTGAGAGACGTAGTATTGCACATTGATAATAGAAGTATAAAAAATAATAAAAAGTGTTTTGAACTAAATTTCAAGTTTTTGACACTTTGATAGAGTGCTTCCTTCATGGTATCAAAATTAATATAATATTTTTTTATGTCAAGCCACTTTAAATGCAGGATTTGGGATTTAGGATATAGGATTTAGCAAAACATAAATGAATTTTTTTATTCGTGTTATTTGTGCTATTTGTTGTTTCTAATTTTGAGGTGTTGAGGTTGGTTTTTAAATAAACAAAACAAATGGGTTGTGTGGTGGGGTCTTTGTGTCCTTTGTGATTAAATAAAGGGGGGAGGTTAGGGATGTTGACATTTAAGGGGAAAACTCATATCATGTATAATAAATGAAAGTCCGGAAAAGATTATTAGACCGATTTTTATTCGAGATTTCCCCGGTTTTGGGGTATCTTGGTCACATTTTAATATTTTTTGCCCTTCTTTTTTTACTCCCGTTGATTGTAGATTATATATATTTAAGGGAGATTGTAAATTTAAAGCCTTTTTTGATTCCGGCTTTAATATCTTTCTTTTTGGGTCTTTTGCTTAAAGGGAAAAAGCCTCTTATGAAGATTAATCACAAGCAGGGGATGATTATTGCTGCACTGTCCTGGATTATTGTTTCTTTGATCGGCTCTTTTCCTTATATGATCGGACTACATGTGAGTTTTATTGATTCGTTTTTCGAAACTGTTTCGGGTTTTACAACTACAGGAATAACTTTGCTTTCAGGACTTGATAACCAAATCCGTTCTATACTTTTTTATAGGGCTTTAACACAGTGGTTAGGAGGTCTTGGTATTCTTAGCTTTGCTTTATTGATTATTTATGAAGGGGGTATTGCTCCTCAGCTTTTTGCCGGAGAAAGTCATAAGATTAGAACCAAAAGGATAGCACCGGGATTATTTAATACAATAAGGATTTTATGGATTATATATGGGTGCTTAACTTTAATTCTTATTTTTCTTTTGAAAATAGAAGGTGTAAATCTTTTCGACGCGGTTACCCATTCTTTTACAACTCTTTCAACCGGAGGCTTTTCGACGCATGATATGAGCATAGGATACTATGCTGCTGTGAATTATCCTCTATCAAACATTATTGAATGGACTGTGATTTTGTTTATGTTATTCGGAGGGATAAATTTCCTAGTTCATTACAGGATTTTCCAGGGAGATATTAAAGCTTTATGGGATTCATATGAGATGAAATTATTCTTATTTTTTATATGCTCGGCTTCAGGTATTATTATTTTGAAACAGTTTATGTGCAGCAGAATTTTTTCTCCTGATTTAGTTAGAAGTTCGATTTTTCAGGTTGTCGCGATTATGACTACTACAGGTTACTCAACTCAGGATATCGGTGCTCCCATTTATGGAGGAGCAGCCAGGCAAATTTTTCTTTTTTTGATGATAATCGGTGGGTGTGTAGGTTCTACTTCCGGCGGATTAAAGGTTTTGCGGATAGGAATTTTATTTAAACTTATTAAATTTAAAATTCTATCGATTGTTTATCCTACCAATACTGTGGGTTTTGTTATGGTGGATGGGAATAAAGTGGATTTTGATGAGGTGAGGAGAGTTACATCTTTGTTTGCAGCATGGATGTTTTTGCTTGCGGTAGGTGGACTGGTTACGGCGGTTTTTAGTAATCTTGGGGCTCTGGAGTCTTTTTCCGGGATGGCCTCTGCTCTTGGTAATGTTGGCCCCTGCTATATTTCGGCAAGTGAGATGACAAAACTTTCTCCTATTGTAAAGTTTACTTATATAATAGGTATGCTTGCGGGAAGATTGGAAATTTTACCGATTCTTATGTTATTTTACAAAAACACATGGAAATAGGAGGTGATAAGTGTATGTAATTATTGGCGGCGGCGGTCTTCTTGGTAGAAATGTTGCCAGAAAATTAGGTGCTTCGAAGCACGATGTCGTAGTTATAGAAGAAAGCCCGGAAGTTTGCGAATATATTTACGAGAGGTTGGGGGTAATTGCAATTAAGGGGAGCGCGACTGAAATTAGTACTCTAAAAGAAGCGGGCATCGAAAAGGCGGATGTAGTTGTTGCATCTATGAGGTCGGATGCCGATAATCTTTCTCTTACGGTTATAGCAAATAGCTTTGGAGTTCCGAGAATATACGCGAGGATGAGAGATCCTTCTTATAAACCTGTTTACGAGAGGGCAGGTGCTACAGATGCTATAGATGTTGTTGAAATTAGTGCCGCCCCTCTGGTTTTTGAAATAGAAGAACCTGAGGCTTCAATAGTTTATACTTTCAGGGGAGGCAGCGGCGCTATTGCTATTATTAAAATACCTGAAAAATCAAATGTTGTAGAAAAAACCATTGCTCAGATAGCTTCTGATGATAGATTTCCCTCAGATTGTCTTATTAACGGTATTTTTAGAAAAGAGAAAGATGAATTCTGTGTACCGAGAGGCAATCGCAAGATATATGGAGGAGATGAAGTATTTATAACAGCACCCCTCGAATCAATAAAAAAGGCTGCAAAGTTTATGGGGGTGAAAAAGAAAATAAAAATTTAGTGATTATATTTTTCGACTAATTTTTCAAGCTCTTTTTTTAAT
This sequence comes from uncultured bacterium, assembly GCA_964485935.1. Classification (GTDB taxonomy): domain Bacteria; phylum Hydrothermota; class UBA3072; order UBA3072; family UBA3072; genus JAFGHJ01. The sequence continues at coordinate 10,773 of CAZALG010000040.1, forward strand.
TCTTTCTTAAAGGGTTCTATTTCTCTTTCGACTGTAAATCCAGATGCTGTTCTATGCCCGCCACCTCCGTATTTTGCTGCAAGTTCCTGAACGGGTATATTGTTCTTTGAACGCAGAGATACTTTTAATATTCCGTCCTCTCTCTCTTTTATTATGGCAGCGGTTTCTATTCCTTTTATTGAAAGTCCATAATCAATAAATTCTTCAGTGTCTTCTTCTTTTGCACCATGTTTTTCGAGCATTTCTTTTGTGACGTACATTATACTAATTTTGTCATATAAACTCATTGTTCGGAGGACATCACCTAAAAGCTTTATTCTTGCTTCTGGGTCCGTAAACCATATAAACTCAGAGACCCGTGAAGCCATTACTCCATAAGCAACCAGTTCGGAAGCAACTCTTAAGGAATGAGATGTTGTGTTTGGATATCGGAAGGCTCCTGTGTCTGTTAATATTCCGATGTT
>CAZALG010000041.1:0-11166 GCA_964485935.1 uncultured bacterium
GATAATTTTGCATTTTTATTTGTCATTTTGCTTTTTAATTTTTAATATTTAATTTCTAAGGAAGACAAAATCCAATGAGATATGTTTTTCGCAAAAAAACAATAAGTCAATTGACAAAACTATAACTATGAAAGTTTTGCTTATAAATCCGCCCATATACGATTTTGCGGTTTATGATTTCTGGATGAAGCCTCTAGGGCTTTTATACCTCTCCAGTATTCTTAAAAAAGAAGGTCATATAGTCTATTTGCTGGACGCTGTTAACCGGTTCGACCCTTACTTTAAAAATCCGGAAAGCGATTCTTTCGGCAGAGGTAAAATCAAATCTCAGAAAATAAAAAAACCTGAAGTATTAAAGGATATTCCCGGGAAATTCAAGCGATATGGGTTACCTTCAGAGGTCATAAAAAAAAGAATTAAGGATTTGGGTCCTGAAGTCGTAATGCTCGGCTGCAGTATGACTTACTGGTATCCCGGATTAATAGAAATAAAAGAAATTATAAAAGAGCTCGGACTAACCTGCGATTTGCTTCTCGGCGGAATATACGCAAGTCTCTTGCCCGAGCACGCCAGAAGCATTGGTTTCGATATAATCTACTCGCAAAAGGAAAAATACATAAAAGAATTAGACATTACGATACCAGAACATTTTAGAGATTTCCCGCCGCCCGATTACTCACATTATTCTAATACGAGTTACGCCTGTCTTTGTACTTCGCTCGGATGTCCTTTTGATTGTCCTTACTGCGCTTCTTCATTTCTCTGCGCAAATAAGGAAGATAAAGAAGAAGGACAAATTGTCGATGAAATCAGCTATTTATATAAAAAGGGAATAAAGAAATTTGCATTTTACGATGATGCTCTTTTAATTCCACAGATGAGATTTATAAATTTATGTGAAAAGATAGCGGAAAAGAAAATGAACATTTCTTTTTTTACGCCGAATGGTCTGCACTCACGTTTTATTTCCAAAGATGTAGCGAAAATGATGCATGAGGTAGGTTTTCAGGAGCCGAGGATTTCGCTTGAGACATCCAATGAGCGCTTACAAAAGAAACTTTATATGAAAACTTCAAATAAGGAATTCCAAGAGGCAGTAGAAAATCTAAAAACAGCAGGATATAATAAAAAAGATATCTTTACCTATCTCCTTGCGGGAATGCCCGGTATGAGTTTTTTATCTGTTGAACAATCTATTCTTTACGTTACGAAAACGGGAGTAAAAATATCTCTCGCGGAGTTCTCCCCCATACCTCGAACAAAAATGGAAGAGACTCTGCCGGACCCTCTTTTTACCAACAATACCGTATACTATCATTACAAAAAGAAGGCGAAAGAAATGGTAAGGGTAAAGAAATTAGCTAAAGAAGCTAATAAGAGAGTTAGCTAACATTCAGAATTCGGAATCTGCTAATAACAAAAATATATATGATTTGATTTTATTTCCATAGTAAATTAAATATCAAAAAGTAAAAAGCAAAATGACATATTAAAATTTAAAATTATTCCTCCCCCTAACCGTAAAAACTAAAAAATTTTGTGTTATTCGTTTTGTTTGTTGTTTCTTTGTTTTTTTATCCATTTTTGAATTTTGATTTGTAATTTTACAATTTGATATTTGATTTTTGAATTTTATTAAAGGTTATCGATAATATTCCACCTGGCGATCCATTTTCCCTGTCTTTCGCCGGATGGATTAAATTTCACATAATCTTTAGGAAGATATTTATCGTTTATAGAAACTTCAATATCCAGGGTTTCGAGTAGATAACCAAGACGCCCCAACAAACTCTTATTCTGACACCTGATGGCATATTTTATTAATTTCTTTATTGAAATAATATCAAGAAAATCTTTTAGAATGTCTTTAAATTTAATTAAATCAGGACCATATTCTGTTTCTTCAAGGCAATCCACAATTGCCTTTTCGAGCTCAGCCATTGTAACTTCGTTTCCGTTAACGTTTAACTGACAAAATCCGAAAAACTTATATGGTTTAAGGGTAATATACTTAAAATTGTATTTTTTAAATACTATGGGTCTTTTACGTTTTGGAGTTGCCACATAATAAGACTCAGACTCCGGAATTTTCTTTGTTCTATAAACAGATAAGGCAGTTTTAAAGGAAATATAGGAAGGCTGTACAGTTTTTGAAGCAATGAGGAAAGGATACTCGGACCCTTCAGGTAAAGTATATTTACCTTTTTCGATTTCTTCTATTTCTTTTTCTATCTTAAGTTGGTAAGCCATTTGAGAAGCATAATTGTTGGAAATATCGAACAAGTCACACATATCGGAGATGGTAAAATAACTTATCCCTGTTTTTCTCAAATTAGACAGTATCAATCTCTTTGTAAGAGACATATACAATATTAACGTAAAAGGGGTGTGTAGTCAAGGGGGAGAACAACCCATAATTAGCCACTGAGTTACGCGGACAAACACCAATAAAAAGATTTATTTCGCTGTCTAAAACTTTACTCCACAACCCCCGAAATTATCACAGATTCTACCTCACAATCGTACACTTCTTCGTTGCCGAAAAAGAACCCGCTTGAATCTTATAAAAATATACTCCTGAACTTAACTTTGAAGCATCAAACTTTACTGAGTAATATCCTGGCTCCATCGTTTGATTCACCAGAACATCCACAACCTGACCGCCCAGGTTATAAACAGTTAGAATCACATCAGATTCCTTTGGAATCGAATATTCGATTGTGGTAACAGAATTGAACGGATCAGGATAATTATCAGCTAAAAAATATTTGGACGGTATTCCATCCTTAGGTATTTCAATTACACCAGCCTGCAAAACATCTACCGAGAATGTATCGGATACCGAAGCAAAACAAGCATCAGTTGCAGTCACCACAATATCCACCGATCCATAGAATTCAGGTTCAGAATGAATATATAAAATACTAGTATGAATGGAAGTTTCCACGCCATCACTTAAAGGAGCTGCATCAAAAATCAAGGCAGTTGTTTCAACGTCGTCAAAAACATTAGAGAGATGAGCAATTCTAATTTGCCCGAAATCCTCATTTACTATTGTATCGTTGATAGGATTTAATATATAAGGCGGAATATTAAGCGGATACATACTCTCATATGCTCCCAAATCAGCAATCGTACAAATTGGATTAGGTCGCGAATTTCCTTCAATATCAGTTTCAAGGCAAATTGTAGGAGAACCTGCGCCATTACATGAACTTTCCGGAGAAAGATGAAAATCCGTATTCGCGGTATCAGCAAATAATGGGTCTTTATCTATTATTCCATCACCCAATGTAACATTCCCATGGATACCATCACCATCTTTATCTTCTATATTTGAGTATGAAGCTTCCGGTATTGGGGGTGCATCAACATAAATTTGAAAATCTTTGTTAAAATAAATAATTGAATTTACTATTATTGCCGGAGTACCGTATACATATAAACCACTACCCTTATTGTTCGCAATTGTACAATTAGTAATATTTGCGTCTCCCCAATCTTCAGTAGTAGCATGAAGACCATCGCCATCATTATTGACGATTAAACAATTTATTAACTCAAGACTGCAATAGAATGGTAGTCTTATTCCATCACCAATATTGTTTGAGATAATCGTGTTAGTAATTGTTGGAGAACTATAATGGTAACAATCAATAACACTGCTATAAGCTTCGTTAAAACTAAAATTACAATTATATATTAGCGGAGAAGACAACATTTCTAAATCTATGACGGTATGCAATCCATGATTATGTACTACTTGAGTATTTCTTATTTTGGGTGATGCATACCGACAATATATTCCACCTCCCGATGTTGCTCTTGTACTATCACTATTACAGATATAACAACTGTCAATTATAGGAGAACAATTATCACAAGCAATCCCCGAACCTTTTCCGGCACTGCAGCCATCAATAATACAATTTAAAATAGAGGGGTCAGCCCATGAGCATAAAATACCGCCTCCGGTTGAATCATGTCCAACCGACCCATTCCTTATCGTAAATCCTTTGACAATAGAACTAGTATCTTCTCCCGAATCGAAACAAAACCCTCTACCTTCACCCTGACAATCTATTATAGTGCTATCTTCTCCTTTCTCGGAAATCAAAAGAATAGATTTCCCGCTGAAGTCGATATTTTTATTACTTGCACCGGTAAAGACATCTACTGAGACCAAAACAGTATCGCCGCTCGTTGCTGAATCTATTCCAGCCTGTATGGATGGTTGATCTAACGGCACATGAATAGTGGTTGCATATAATGCCATACTAAAAAATACAAATAATATTAAACTATTTTTAATCTTCATTTTACCTCCTCGTAACACATAAATATATTTACTAATACTTAAGAGCAAAACTATCGATGTTAAACCATATAAAAGGCTTTCGACATTTCCGGTTAACTTAAAAACACATCATCATGTTATATATATTACAACTAACGACATTATATTATAATAGAAATTATAACTATTGTCAACATAAAAAATTTTGTGCCAGCAACAACAGGAGTAGAATACTTTTTAAAAAATCAAGGGAGGAAAGGCAGTTATTTTATGCCCGGGTGCTCTGCGCCATCTTGACTAATTCTGCGCCATATATATACTTTAAAAAAAGTGAGGTGATTAATGGAAAAAAAGGACCAGGAAATTAAAGTCAGGTTTCCGGAAAAATTAATGGGTGGTTCATACGCAAACCACATGATAGTTTTACACACGAAAGAGGAATTCATTATGGATTTTATAATGGCATCGCCTCCCGCAGGAAGTGTTACGGCCAGGGTTATTACCAGTCCCGGACACATGAAACGAATAATCAACGCTCTGCAGGACAACGTAAAAAAATATGAAGAGAAATTCGGGAAATTAAAAGAAGCTCAAGCCCCCAAAGGTTTTATTGCTCCGGAGGTAAAACCCGCGTAAAAATTCATTTGAATATGAATTTTAGTTGGTGCGTTGGTGTGTTGGTGGGTTCTTTGACTCATGACTGACGACTGGTGACTCCCTTCATCTTTGCGTGAGATTAATTCACAGAATTACATTCTCGCAAGTCTGCTTAGATTGTTAAGGTACGTTAAAACTTCTTCCTGAGAGACTTCTTCAAGATTATAATTCGTTTTGCTTACGTGGACACCTTTTTTATTTGCCTCTATTTCATAAAAATCATTCTTCAAAAAATACTCTATAGCTTCAATGTGCTCTGAATTAGTTAGATAAGAACTTGCTTCATCAGGCTTATCATAATAAATCAAATACTCTTTGTCGATAGAACCATCATTTAGCTTAACTTCATCTCCCCGACCTAAAATCGATTGATCTAGAAACTGCTTCTTTATGATTTTAAGTTTGAATCCAATAGGAGCAAGTATCTCTATTAGCAAATCCGAGTAATATTCTCTTCCCTTTAGAAGTATTCTAAATCTAATCTCAGGTCCGTAATTCAATATCCTTATATAAGTACCTGCTATAAAGGAAGATTTTATTTCAGCATGAAGTATTTCAGCAAGGGGCTTGAGTTTTTTTTTAATTATAATTCTGGTAATTCTCCCAACACTGAAAAAAACCAAAAAAAACAGAAACATTACAATAAAAAAAGCGATTACAACAACTACAGCTATACCGAAATTTCCAACTATATAATTTATAAATCTTTCAAAATTAATTGCCAACACTAACAATAATTTTTTTATGTTTTCCAAAAACATATTATACTATCTGATTTACATTCGAATTTCGTCAAAGTTTACCGGAAGGACTACATTCTAGAAAAACTGTTTAGATTATCCAGGTAAGACCCTACTTTCCCCGGAACCAGGTCTTCGTCTTTGTAGTTCGCCTTCTTTACATAGACACCTTTTGCATTCGCTTCAATTGAAGTAAAATTGTTTTCGAAAAAATACTTTACTGCATCCAGGCGTCTTGAATCCATCAGGTAAGAATTCGCTTCATAAGGCTTATCCGAACGTATTATATACTCTTCGTCTAAAGAAGCATCGCCAAATTGTACTTCTTCCCCCCATTGGAAAAGGATTTGATTCAAAGCCTGTTTTTTCATAATTCTGAAATTGAATCCGACGGGATTTAACAACTCCAAAAACAGAAATGATGGATTGTCTTTCCCTCCGAGGGTTAACCTTAATCGAATCTCCGGTCCGTAATTTAATATTCTAATATAAGTTCCTGCCATAAAAGTAGATTTTATCTCGGCATTGAGCATTTCGGCAAGAGGAGCAAGTTTCTTCTTAACTACCATCCCGGAAATCTTTACTATAATATATGTTAATAACGACACTCCAACTATAGCGACTACAATAATTGTAGGTATATCTAAATCTTCTAAAAGTTTTTCAATCAACATAAAAACCCCCTATTAAATGTCTCATTATGAGACTCCCTGGAAGAGAGACATAGTTAATTTGTTTAATGGTTGAATGGTTAAATAGTAACAACAAAACTTTTTCTCTGTGGCTTTGTGTGAGATTAGTTTGGTGTTGTGGGATGAGTTTTAAACAACAATTCATTTTTTCTCTGTGTCCTCTGTGGTTATAAATTCCCCAAAACAATACAGATATCCGTTTCTCGAACCGACGTAAATTTTTCCGTCCCAGGCAATAGGGGTTGCCTCGAATATGCCCGGGTATTTCTTGTCCAACAGCTTAAAGTTACCTTTTTCGTCGAATTCGAACAAATGTATTCCGCCGTATCCGGCAGCAATAAGCCTGTCACCAACAATAATAGGAGTAGAAATCGACCCTCCTATTCTTTTTTTGAATACAAGCTTCGGCGTGGGATAAAATCTTTTTCTGCTAGGTCCATAGACTTTCCCTTTTTTATCATCTATTTCTTTATGGTTGACAACATACAGATATCCATCAATTCCCATAAATGCAGCAAGGAAAGGATGGTTTTCGGGTTTTGTCCTGTCGTTTACGGCGGCTGAGCCTATGACGCCTCCCTCCCATTCTGCCAATTTTGCGTTGCCCGTAGGAAAATACCAGACAACTGCCTCGGATTCGCTTTTTGAAGGATCTAATTTAAACACGCCCCCTTTGCCTTTAATATATTGTTTCTCTACTGTAACAAGTATGCAGCTATCTTCTGTTGCCACAGGAGAACCGTCAATATCGGAACCTATGTAAAAATCCCAATCATTTTTTTTTGTTTTAAGATTATAACCATACACATGACCTGAACCAGCGGTTATGTAAATACGACCGTTCAAAAGACAGGGTGAAGATTCTATCACCAGATTGCCTCTGTGGCTGGCAATATCTTTGTTATTATAAAGATTTATTTCCTGATGTATTTTCGGCTGTTCTATGCCATCTTTTTTAACCGTACTATCCGGATTCGGATCAAACACCGTGAAGAATGCATTCTCCAAACCAATGTAAGCGGTATCACCCAGAACGACCGCGGAAGCATCTACATCTCTGCTGTAACTTACTGTCCTTTTTACGTTTAATCTCCAATATTCTATACCGTAGAAATATGATACTGCCCTGAAGCTCGGAATTACACGACTGCTAAAGGAATTTTTAGAACCCTTTCTGCTTCCCTGAAGTATTATAAGGCTTTTGCCAAAGTTTCTGGCGTATTTATTAGACCAAATTGTACCTGTGCCTTTAAGCACGTCGTCATATTCATATTCCCAGATTGTCTTACCAGTATTTGCTTCGATTTTCTTTAATTTATGGTCGTAGCACCCCTGTATTAAATAATACTTTCCATCTTCCATAACCAGAAGTGGCTGACCGGTCCAGCCACAACCCGACCATTTCGTTTTCCCCCCCTTATGAGGTACAAACGTAAACCCACTGCCTAGATGTTTTTTCCACAAAATATCGAGCTTCGACGGAGCTTCGTTTCCGTAATAATTCCTGGAAAAATCTCCGAGAAAAGTTCCTATCTTTACATCTATATCTATGAATTTACCGAATGAAAGTTTCTCAAAATCCTGAGAAAAAATACTTAAATTACAAGTAGCAAAAACAAAGAAGCATAATTTAAGAGTTCCGGGTTTCAGGTTTCGGGTTTTGGGTTGTAGATTCATTTGAATTTGCTGTCTTTTACATCAGATTTTAGCAAATTAAAAAGGATTTTTTGCTTTTTTTATTCATTTTTGACCTTTGATTTGTAATTTTCCATTTTGATATTTGATTTTTGCATTTTGGCGGCTCAGAAACAATATCTTATTTATATTTATCCGTGTTTATCAGCGGCTATTTCTGTTTTTTCAGTAGCTTTTCAAACTTGACAACTTTTACCCCTGCTTCCTTAAGTATTTCCATTGCGAATTCATCCGGATAACCATCTTTGTAAATGATCTCTTTTACTCCGGCATTTATTAACATCTTGGCACAGGTAAAACAGGGATGAGTAGTCACATAGAGAGTAGAATCCTGTATCGAGATTCCCATCTTAGCTGCCTGAATTATGGCATTTTGCTCGGCGTGTATAGCTCTTGATAATTCCATTCTCTGTCCGGAAGGAATTTTGAGTTCGTCTCTAAGGCATCCTCCTCTTTCTTCGCAATGTACTATATTCTCAGGTGGACCGTTGTATCCCGTAGTTAATATACGTCTATCCCTCACAATGATTGCCCCGACTTTTCTACGCAGACATGTCGCTCTGGTACTTACAAGTTCTGTTATCTGCATGAAATATTCATGCCATGAAGGTCTACTCATAGCTTTTTTATAACCCCCTGCATTTCCGAATGAATTATTCCGTTTGACGCTATAACATTATCAGATTTATGATCCCACTTTTCGCCGTAAAAATTAGTAACCTTTCCTCCTGCCTCACGCACAATCAGTCCCCCGGCTGAGACATCCCATATTTTAAGATGTTTCTCCCAATAACCATCAAACCGACCACAGGCAACATAACAAAGATCCAGTGCAGCAGAACCAAGACGTCGTAGTCCTCTTGATTCCATAAGAAAAACAGAAAATTCAGGAAGATTTGAATCTTCTTCTCTCTCTTTTATATAGGGAAATCCTGTTGCGAGAATACAATCACTGAGTTTCCCTCTTCTGGAAACAGAAATAGGATAATCATTTAGAAAAGCCTTTCCTTTTTTTTCCGCGTAAAACAATTCCTCATGTAAGGGGTCATAAACTACCCCTATTTTTAAATCCCCTTCCGCCTGGTACGCAATCGAAACACAAAACATCGGGATTCCGAAAGAAAAATTATTTGTTCCATCCAGAGGGTCGATGATGAAAGCTTCTTTTTCTTGCCAATTACCTGGTTTTGTTTCCTCCGCTATTATTTCTATTCCCGGATACTTTTCTCTTAGGGCGGAAATAATTGATTCCTCTGATTCCCTGTCAGCTGTTGTTAAGAGCTCACTCCCCTCCTTGTTTTCAATTTCAAAATTTCCCCGAAAAAATTTCATGAGTATTTCGCCCGCTTCTACGGCAATATTTTTTAGAAATAAAAGCTTATCTGTATTCGCACTAACCATTAGTCATCATTTAATTTTAGTTATTCAGTAGTATAATTTAAAGAAAAAAAATCTTCAGTATATGTCTTATTAAGTTTGTATGAGCTGAAAGTAAACTTACCCATTCCTGTTTCCTGAAAAAATTTAATATTTTCCGGCAGAAGATCTTTATTAAAACGTACAGAAATAGGATAATTGATTCCATCTTTCAAAGAAGAAAGGTGCACCCAGTTTGAGCTAATTGAATCTACTTTGTAGTTTACTGAAGGAGAAAACAGAACATTGTAAAAAACCATCGGTGTTTTCCTGCGATAAAATTGACCCGTTTTTTCTCTCCAGATAAAAACAGAATCTCCTTTAAAAACCATAACCTCTCTTTCAGGTTCATAAACGTCTATTCTTGCTTTATCTCTTACCGCGTAAACGGTCCCGCTGAAATTCAAGGTGTCTTCTTGAAATATAAGAATCTCAGTAAATTCGCATTCAAGAGATTTTACATCTTTTAGCTTTTCTGAAACTTCCGTCAAAATCGAAGAAACTAAAATTAACAGGAATATCATCCTATCTCTCCCTTCTTACTAAAACTTCCCGTGGCTTTGAACCCTTAAATTTCCCCACAACACCTGTTTTTTCCAACTGGTCAATTAGTCTTCCCGCGCGTGCATAACCAATTTTCAATTTACGCTGCAGAAGTGATACTGAAGCTGTCTGCTGATCGATTATAATCTCTTTTGCTTCATTGTACAGCTCATCGAGCTCTCCTATTTCTCCGAAACCCTCCTCCACTAAAAGGAATTCTTCTATCTCTTCCGTGGGAGGATAATAATCAAGCTCATCCACAAATTCCGTAAATTCATTCTCATCTATACCAAAGCGAATATCGAGCATCTTGCTGAATTGTTCGATCCTTTCTGCTGCTCCGGGAAGTGTCCTGTCGGCGATAGCGTCAAGCACATCTTCTTCCTCTGCCAGCGCGCAAATTTCATCCGGATTTTTAAATCGATTTTCAAGTAAACCCCTTAAATGGCCAAGTCCTATCAATGAAACTATTCTTCTCGCTTCCTCCACGGTTATGTACGGCCCGTGCAGTCTTTTAGCAACACCCTCGTCCGGCGGAACAAAAAGCATATCGCCGTTACCCAGAAGTTTTTCAGCGCCTTTAGAGTCAAGAATAGTTTTAGAATCGTGCCCGGAGGCAACCTGAAAAGCAACTCTCGCTGGGAAATTAGCTTTTATTAAACCCGTTATTACATCTACCGATGGCCTCTGGGTAGCCAATATTAGATGTATACCTACCGCCCTGCTCATCTGAGCGAGTCTTATTACCGCATTTTCTACGTCTCTACCGCTTCGCATCATCAAATCCGCGAGTTCATCGATAATTATAAAAATATAAGGTTTCTTATCTTTTATTTTATTGTTGTAACCCTGAATATTTCTTACTCCAACTCGAGCAAATTCTTTATACCTCTGTTCCATACATTCGAGACTTTTAAGTAAATAATTTAAAGATGTCGATTGATCGTTTATAACACTTCTTACGAGATGAGGTATTCCGTTATAGACCGAGAGCTCTATCCTCTTTGGGTCTATCATTATGAAACGTATTTCTTTAGGTGTAGCCTTGTACAACAGTGAAGTTATTATGGAATTTATAAAAACAGATTTTCCCGAACCGGTAGCTCCCGCAATAAGAATATGGGGC
>CAZALG010000042.1:0-11009 GCA_964485935.1 uncultured bacterium
GAATGTACAGAGGATTTCGTACCGGATCTTTTAGGACCGGAAGGAGAAACTTTTAAATTTTTTGCTTCCCGTACAAAAGCTTATATAACAGAAAGAACCCCTAAAGATCTGGCAGAACAGATTACGACTAATTACAAAGCTCGAAAAGAGGTGATAAAGACAAACGGAGAAATTCAGATTTATACAAAAAACATAAAAACAACAAAAGAAAACCTTACCTGTATAACCGTAGGCGTTTATGAAAAAGATTTACCCCTTAAAGTAATACTTGGCACAATATCTTTTGTCCTTCCTGACTCTAAAATCATATATAATAAAGAGTTTACAACTCCCGAAGGAGTACTTATTACGAGAATCGAAATTAGTGATAGAGATGGAAAACCTTATTCTATTGCGTCTCACAAAAAAATAAAAAAGGTTTTAAATAGAATACACGAAAAAGAAAAAGAAGACACCGAAAAAGGAGCCAAAGCCATTATAGGATTAGAACTCTACCTCCGAGCTATAATACCCCTTCTGGTTAAGGAATTCAAAAAAAGTGGTTTACCGCAAGTTTACTTTTTCCTCACAAATTCAACAGAGTTTTTCCTGGAATTTAAAATCATAGTAGTAACTCAGAAAGAAGAAGCAGAACCAAAAAGCAGAAAAATAATAGCCGGATTTAATAAAATAATGGGACTCAAACTCTTATCGACACATCAGCCAAGAGAGATGGAAAGTGCGAGTTTACTGATATTCGACATAAAAGCCGATCTTGATGAATTTGAAGCACTGTCCGAACTGTATCAGAAAATAAAAAAAGTACTTGTCGAAACTCTGGGCAAATTTCGCGACTTCGACGAAGGAATGAGAGAAATGGACGCTAAAAAGATAGAAACGATCATAAATAATTCCACGGATATTCCTGAAAAGCAAATCAAGAAAATTTACTTTTCTTTAGAAGATTTCTGGAGAATCAGTACTCCCATCTCAGATATAACAAGCATTGTAGAAACAATACACAAATTACTAAGTAAACATAAAAAAGATGAAATCCTATATGAAGATTTGGATGTAAAAAACGGTACAATAATTATATTCCTTTCACCAAAAGAAAAGATTCTATCCGGAAAACTACTTGACTTCTGCAGTAAATATAAAATAACCTTATCGAAGATAGAGATGACAAACATAGATATTTTGATAGCCTTTATTTCAAGAGATGACAAGCCCGTCGAAAATGAAAAAATTAAAGAAATCATCTCTAAAATAGTTTAATAAATTGTTTCTATTCTTCCTTTTTCTTTCGGGAGTTCTATCTGTCCTTTCTCAAAATATATTGATTCGAGAAATCTATATGATTTTTCATGGCAACGAGCTGACATATGGGCTGGTTGTGTCCTTCTGGCTTCTGGGAGCAGGAATAGGTTCCTTTTGGGGCAGAAGAGTCTCGGAAGAGAAACTATATTTACCTTTTTTAATACTCGCATTATATCTTCCTCTTTCCATATATTTACTGCGCTTTTTACCTGGATTTTTAGGTTACAAACCCGGAGAAATTTTTAGTATCTCCCTTCTGCTTATAGAAACTTCCCTCCTTCTTTTCCCAATTTATTTAAATTTCGGACTGATATTCGCACTGGGACAGAAAAAATTTTCTCAAATGTCAAAAAACGATTTAAAAGGAATAACAAGACCATATATTGTCGATTCCGTAGGTGATCTTTTAGGAGGAATTTTCTTTTCATATATATTCGTTTCTCTCTTTTTCCCTGCAAGAAAACTTGTTCTGGTAAGTTTTATTTTTGTTTTACCGGTAGTAATATTAAAAGGCAAAAAATTTATACCTTTAATTTTAATTTTATTGGCCGTTTTTTTCTTTCCAGGTCTAAAAAATTCGATAAAAAAAACATACGAAAAACTATATGCCGGATTTACTGTAGAGAACATAATAGAAACGAAATACGGAAGATATATGGAAATAAAAAAAGACAAACAGATTTCCCTTTTTTCAAACGGAGTTCTTTCATATACTTACCCCGATAAGACAACTTCCGAATACATCCACATCCCTTTACTGCTTTCTCCCAAAAAAGAAAAAGAAATACTTTATCTTGGACTGGCAGGGCCGGGATTAATAAAGGAACTTTCCAAATATAATAATTTCACAATAGTTCATGCTGACGCCAAAATTCAAAAAACACTAGAAAAAAATATTGAAAATGATTTGCTAAAAAAAATAAATTTTATAGCTTCAGATCCCAGGCTCTTCCTTAAAAGAACTGACAGAAAATTCGATGCTATATTTCTTGGAATAGGTGATCCTCTTTCAATATCAAGCAACCGTTTTTACACTCAGGAATTCAGTAAACTCCTGCGTGAGAAAATAAATAAGGAAGGTATCGTTTCATTCTCGATTTCTTCGAGCGAAAATTACCTAAACAAAACCACACTTGATTACAATTCGCTCATATTCTGGACTTACAGATTTGAATTTACTAATTACTTTATAATACCTGGTTATAATTCAAGATATATTTTCTCAAATGCGCCTCTTGTCTACGAAGAAAAAAGAATTAAAGAAGAATTAAAAAAATTGAACCTCCAATATCTGGACAAATATATTATAAATTCTTACTTACTTACTTATAGAATTAAAGAATTAGAAAAACAGTTAAACAATAACTATATAGGATTAAACAGCGACAGGAAACCAAGAGCTTTTCTACTTGCACTACTTCAGTATATGGAAAAACATAACCAGGCAATCAGATACTTAAAACCTCTTTTTAATGCTCCGGCTTTTCTGTTATTATTATTTCTTCCTGTGCCTATAATTTTCAGAAAAACCGGATTCAGAATATCCCTTATAGGCGCCATCTCTATAGGGATTTCTTACTTCTGTATCTTAAGCCTTCAGATTATATACGGAAACGTATACCATCTGGTGGGGCTTATAACCGGTCTATTTATGTTTGGAGTAGGAACAGGAACTTACCTCACCGAGAAAACAAAACTGCAGAAAAACTTAAAGGTTGCGTTTCTTACGCTGGCAATATTACTACTCATTCAGTTTTTAATAATTCGGGCGGAAAATCCTAATATCTGGATGTTTTTATTTATACCTTTTATAAGCTATATCTGCGGTGCAGTTGTCGGATGGACCTATACCACCGCCGGAAAAATACTGGAAAAAAAGGGCGCAAAATACAGTGTAGCGTCTTCAGTTTACGCTTTTGACCTTATCGGCGGAAGCGTTGGAGCACTGCTCTTTTCTTTTCTCTTTCTGCCTGTCTTTGGAATAATACCGACAATCATTTCTTTTACGGGAATATGCCTTTTGGCGTATCTCTTCGAATAACATCACCCTACCCACCCCTATAATAGGACGCAGATTAAAAGGATTCTTTATTTGTTATTTTCAGCTGAAGGCTGAAAGTAAAAAGTCAAAGAGTTTGTTTAAACTACAAATCACACAAATAACACATTTGATGTTATCTTAGTTTACATCCTCCATAGACCGCAAAGTTGTAATATTTCCATATTACATCAACATCCACGAATCCGATTTCTCTAAACCAATCAAGCTGGTCGACCAGTTTAGCCGGTCTATCTTCGACATAATATCTTGGGATCCAATTCTTATCAATTTCTTCCTTAGAAATACTCTTTCTCATAAATTCTTTCCATTTGTCCATGTATATACCTTGGAGACCATCATCAGATGCTATAACGTTATCCGCGTTATAGAAAATTCCGGCCGGAGTCAAAGCGTTGCAAATCTTTCTATAAAAGGTTTTCTTGTCTTCATCTGTTGCCAGGTGATGTAACGATAGGAATGAAATAACAACATCATATTGCTCCTCGAAATCAAAATGATTAAAGTCAGCTAACTGATACCTTATATCCGATTGCCCCGACAATTTACTTTTCGCCATCTCTATCATATTTTCGGCAACATCCAGACAGGTTATCGCTGCGTTAGGAAAATTATTCTTAATCCGCTTTGAAATTGTCCCTGTACCGCAGCCAAGATCGATAACCTTAATAGGTTTAAAATAATCAAAAGGAATGACAGATACTAAAGCATCAAGCATTTCCGGATAATACGGTATGAGTTTTAAGATTATAGAATCGAATTCTTTCGCTTCCTCTTCAAAATGTTTTTTTACTTTATCCATAATCATTCTCTCCAATTATTAAAGAATATTACCTATCCGCGACCAAGACCTTAAACCATTTGAACTTCGGCAAAGGTTTTATTGCCACTTTCTTAAATCCAGCCCTTTTGCAAATTTCTTCCCATTGTTTGAAACTCACACAGAACTCACCGTCGTTTAATATATGTTTTTTTCCATTATCATACATTCTACTGAACGCCTTAACTCCACCTTCCTTTAGCGCAAGAACAAATTCCTCTTTTAAAAAATCAATAATTCTTGACAGGCGTTTCGGATCCCTCAAATCCCCGGTAGTATCCACATCGATATCTCCGAGAATGAATTTTCCACCGGGTTTCAAGAGACTATAAATTTTCTTTATTACAGGGTTTTTGTCTTTAACGTGATGAAGAGTAACCGTCGAAGCAATTATATCGAATTCTTTGTTTTTAAACTCGAGGTTTTCAACATCTCCGAGCTTACAGGAGATTTTCTCGGAAAGATTAAGTTCCTTGATTTTACCTTTAAATATTTTAAGCATTTCTGGAGAACTATCTATACCGTGAATCAGACAATCCGCTCCCCGGAGAAATTTTAGAGATAATAATCCCGTTCCGCAACCTATATCGAGCACTATATCCCCGTCTTTTACACCGGAAGATTCAACGACTAAATCCAATAATTTATGATGCCTCTGAACTTTGCCCAGGGTATTGTCGTATTCATTCGACCAATCTTTAAACCAGTCTTTCGTAACCGTATTTTGTTTCTCCATTTTTTCCTCTACATTTTAAAGTTTTAAATATTAGGAGTTTTTAAGGAACTTTATTGTTAATCAGTCCAATTTATGGCTGCTAGTAGATCCGGGTTCCCAGAAATTACCTGTTAACACAAGCATATATAAACAGCGAAGAGAAAGATTGAAGTATTGATTATCTTCTCCGGTGCTATCGAGATATAACAATCTCGAAGAAAAAGAATCTACAATAGACTGATTGTTACACATCGCTCCTACCGCGAATCCCCCAACAAAAGAACCATTATTATACTGCCCTCTGGGCCTACCATCCAAATTATATCCGTCTACTATACTATCTGCGCCAATTGAAGCAGCAAAATCGGATAATTTAACACACCAGTTCCGAGCATTCTCATTGCCATTCCAGAGGTAATCAAGTGCCATTCTCCAGGGAGTCCTGCTGGCATCGTAGTGATAATAATCATCCCTCCCCGAAGGCGGATCACCTCCGGGAACACCGTCATACGATTGCCAATCCGGCACCAAACCCGTTCTGTCATTAGCAACGTTATTTAATATCGTATAGGAATCCTCCGCCACAGTTTCCCAGAAAGTATCTTTAGTTTCTTTCGCAAACACTCGGAAGTAAGCGGGCGAGTAATACGATATATCGGTTAATTCACAACCACCCCAATGGGCACCAGGTTTCATTGTATAAACGCCATTGCAATTAACAAAATAATTTTCTTTAAGAATCGAGATTATTTCTTTTGCTTCCATGAGGTAGTCTCCCCCCCATTGATAATGAGCAACAATAAGAGCAAAAGCCACATCGAGATCACCATCCGTAGCGCTACCCGGATCAATAACACTGTCGCGGGTTACTCTCCAGGCCATTAGATTACGTGCCATTTCTGTTCTTTTACTTTTATAAAACTCAAAAAGCCTGTCAAATCTTTCTCTATCCCCAAAATATGCAGTTATCAACATCCCGTATCCCATTCCTTCCGAAATGGTTATAGCAGTATCACCCACGGAAACACGATACATCCCATTATAGCGTTTGAGATATAACTTTTTCCACCTCTCATATACAACCTGTAAATCGATCGCAGAAATCACCGAGGTTTTATACCCATACGGATAATCCACATTTTGAGGAAACGGCCGGGACTGACCAAGAAGATAACGTCCTGAAGAAAAAAATAACATAACTATAACCGTTGAATTTTTAACAAAAAACCTTCTTTTTGGCATTAAGCTCATTTAATTAAAATCATTTTCTTTTTAATACTGTTCCCGCCCGATGTCAATCTATAGAAATAAACTCCTTGAGATAAGCCCTTCGCATCAAAATTAACAGCATGGCTTCCAGTCGGCTTCATTTCATTCACCAATACTTCTACCTCTCGACCCGAAACATCATAAATCGAAAGTTTAACAAAACCGGCATTCGCTATCGTGTACTCAATGGTTGTCAAAGTACTGAAAGGATTTGGATGATTTTGAGACAAGTAACAATCAACTGTATTCAAGTCGTTATCATTCTTGTCTTCTATTCCTGCAATGTACATAGTAGAAATCGTTGTAATCGACCTTGCCGGAAGATTTACTGTCGAACCTTCATAATAACCTACCAGAACGCTTCTCTCCGTATCAGATGTTCGCAACATGTTTGCATTCGTGATATTAAAATTCGGATCAAATTCTAAATCCACAGAATCCTCACTATGACTTACATTAAGTATTACAATTGATAACTCGTCATTTCCGGGGCTAATAAAAGCAGATATCTTAATACTATCAGCATCAACACTTGCCCCTACCCTTTTCCACCCGGAATGAATAGCTTTAGAATACTGCCTGAACACCCAATAAACCTGTTCGATTGTGTATACAGAACTGGAATTCAATCTAATAAGTGGGACACCACCTGTACCACTCCACACCGTAGCCCAATAGAAATAACCGGAAACATTACCATGGACGAGACAATTATGCATAAGCCAGCCTGTATTAAACCACCCGCCATAATCATATTCTGTCTGAAAGATAGGCTTGTCCGAATAGCTATTTCCTATTGCCGATAAATTACCATTAAACGCGTCGGGATTAACATTTCCATCACCGCCATGATATAGATGATACGCGTATCCGTAAATATATTCCGGATGATTAAACTGATTGGCAAAATTCTGGAAGGTATTATAACCGATTCCATGAACTTCCGCAGCCAGAAACTTTGGGGGAGAAGCCAATCCTTGTAATCTATTATAAACCGAATCAAGAGCCTGATCGTATCCCGCAAGAGTATCTGTTTCGGTCGGAGCGAACCTGCACGAAGACCAAGAAGCAGTAAAAGTTGGCTCATTTTGAATACTTATATAATCAGGCACGATACCAACCTCTTCAAACCTGCCCAATGCATCCATCCAATGCTCGGCAAAATCTCCATATCTAAATTCTCCGTCCGCCGTCGAGTCTAGCGTACCTCCGTTTCCAAGCTGCCCATTACTCTTTAACTCCGCAGGAGGAGACCAGGAAGATATCAATATTTTAGGGTCATTCTCTGATTTAGAATAAAAACTATCCGCAATCTCCTCGTACAAACCAAAAATATAATCCTCCTCGGAGTTCCCATATATATTTCGCAGACGAAGGATATCTAAGCCAAGCTCTTTAAAAAGATAATTATAAACCTCACCCTTTTCCGAATGAGAGAAAAGCTGCCAAACTTCATAGGCAACCGATGCTCCAAAACCCTCCATCGTTTGATGAACTTCGCTGGTATCGACAGTCGCCGTGGCGGCAAGCACATCGTTCTGGGTGGAAACCGCCATTCCAATAATAAATAAAAAACCAATTAACGAATATTTTATACTTTTCATTTTAATCTCCTTATATTCTTAGACCTAATTTAAACAAATTAACAATCATGTCAAGAACTTAGACAACACCTAATTTCTTTTATTAATTACGCAGGCAAGAATCTGAGGGGTTACCGTCCAGGGAAGCGTCTCGGAGGGTAAGCGAGCATGGTCTCTTGAAATGCTTACATTTCAAGAGGAGCGAACCCGAGAGCCGAGTGGCAATTTCCTCGCCGGGGAAATTGACCACGTCTTTCTCGGACGGTAACCCCTCAGATTTTACAAATATTCATAAACAGATTATCTCAGCAATAATTTCTCGCAAGTATCGTAATAACTAACTTTAGGCATCTTGGCGTAAAAATTTTGGGGAGAAGTGTGCATTAAGAACTCCGAATTTTAGACCGCGAAAATAAATCAAAATGTTAAATATCGAGCTCCAAACCCCGTTTAAACAAAATTTTAAAAACTAAACTATTTCGAGTTTTAATTTATACGCAAATCGTAATTTGTTTTTATTACAACAAAATCAGTAACCAAACACTTTCTTTAGGCTTAGCTGCTCTACTTCTCCGTATTTCTTCAGAATATTAAAATCAAGTTTGTTTACATCCCCTAATACAAGTATGGTATATTTTTTTCCTTTTATATATTTACCAAAAAACTCTGCCAGATTTTCCATCGTCATTTCAGGAACTTGTTCGTATATATCAATCCGATAATCTTTATAATCATTCCCCATTCGCTTATCACCTATATAACGCCAGATTATCGCTTCTTTTGTAATTCGTTCTGTTTGAAGTTGCTTGATAATTGCATCTTTAGAATCATTAAGGAGTTTTTCGGACTCGGGCATGTTGTTCAGTAAATCAAACATCCCATCAAGTGCTTCTCCAAGCTTGTCGGCTTGGGTCCCAATATAAGAAAAAATATAATGTGCTCTTTCAGGTCTGTCTGGACTCCGATAAGCTCCCCAAACCGCATAAGCAAGCGCTCTGGATTCACGCAGTGTCTGGAATACAACTGATGACATATTACCGCCATAATACTCATTAAATAATCTGCGCACACCAATATTGCCCCGATTATAAGGAATGCTTTTTGAAAGCATTATAATTTCCGCCTGTTTCATATCGTAATCACATACATAGATCTTGTTCTTCAAAGTAGGCAATTGTTGGTACTCCTTCTCTTCGGGGATCTGTTGTAATGAATCCGGTAATTCATGATACTGAGCGAGCAGTTCTTTTAATTCAGATTTAGCAAGCGGACCATAATAGAGAATCCTGTGCTTGTAATTGGAAATATGTTTGATTATATCAATTAACTCCTCAGAAGTTAGCTCTTTCAATTCTGCCTCTCGGAGAATATTTCTAAAAGGCGAATTCTTACCGTAAATACCATAGTTATGCATAGCATCAAACAAAATTGTACGTTTGTTCAATTTGGCATCCTCGCGTTTCTTTAAGATATCCCTGACTAAGTTTTCTAATGCCTCAGGGTTTCCTTTAGCATCGGTAAGTAAATGCTCAAAAAGCCTTAAGCCATCTTCAAATGTTTCTGACAATCCGGAAAAAAATATCCGGAGCTGATCATCTGCTGCCCACGCACCGAAAGAACAGCCAAGTTTAAAAGATTCCTGCTTAAATTCTTCCGGTGAATATTTATATGTTCCGAGATATGTCAAATATTCCAAAGCGATTCCGAGCTTTTTATTATGATTATTTCCCATATCCACAAGATAAGTCATTGAAAACAGATCGTTTTCTTTATTCTGTTTGTATAAAATCTCGACATCATCGCTAAATGCAATATGTCCCAGATCTTTTTCAAAATCCAGGAAAACTGGGCCTATTTCCGGAACATTCATGTTTTCTACCGCTTTAAAAAATTCCGATTGTATATTCCTATTAAGTTCTACAGGGGTGATAGGCGGCTTTTGTATTTTTATGACGTTCGTATCCTCTCCGGTTTTCTTGTATACAACTACATAATTATCCCTATAATATTTCCTGGCAAAATCGACTATATCCTGCTTCTTGATTGATTCACGAAATTCCCATCTGCTAACTAAATCTTCCCATTTTTGCTGACTTATAAAAGCATCCACAAAAGCAAGCGCTCTAGCCCAATTACTTTCATAACTTTTAATCTCATTAAGTTTTATATTTTTCACAGCAGCGCCCGGTAACCAGTCCGGGAAAACCCCGGCTTTCAGCGAATCGATTTGAGCTAACAATAAATCCCTTACTTCTTCCAGTGACTGCCCCTCACGCGGACGGCCTCCAAATAAATGGGCTGAGTAATCAGCTTTAATATCAGTTCCCGAATAAGGTTCAATCACTAATTGTTTCTGCTTAAGATTTAAATCAATGATACCCGCGACACCATTTGCCATAATCCAATCCGTCACAAGCAACAGTTCAGCTTCCTTAGATTTCGCGCCGGGAAAGCGAAAACCAATAAAAACACTTTCCATATCAGGTCCTACCACATCCTTTTCAATAGGACCAGTTATTGGATCTTCAATTGGTAACTCCAATTTGGGTAATTTTTTGGATTCAAACTTCCCGAACGTTTCATCTATCATCTTTATCATAGAATCCGGGTCAAAATCACCGGATAAACATATAGCCATATTGTTTGGAACATACCATTTTCTGTAATAATCATAAACATTTTTTATAGAAGGATTTTTCAGATGTTCGGGATCTCCCAGAGTTGTCTGCGTTCCGTATGGATGATTCGGCCACAGGCCCGCGCACATAGCCTCCCACTGCTTATGCCTATCATCATCCATTGAACGGTTTTTTTCCTCGTAAACAACTTCTAGCTCAGTATGAAACAATCTGAAAACAGGATCGCGAAATCGCTCAGATTCGATTTTCAGCCATTGCTCAATCTGGTTGGAAGGAATATCATTAACGTAACAGGTAAAATCATTGCTTGTAAATGCGTTTGTCCTGCGAGCACCTACAACCGAAAGCATTTTATCATATTCAGAGGCAATGGCAAATTTGGACGCCCGGTAAGATAAACTATCTATTTCCCTATAGATCTTTTTACGAATAAGGGAATCTGTTTTCATACGACGCAATTCGTAAAGAGCTTCGATTGAATCAAGTAAAACTTTTTCATTTTCAAAATCACTCGTACCAAAATCATCTGCTCCCTTGAAAAGGAGATGCTCTAAATAATGCGCCAGACCCGTGGT
Organism: uncultured bacterium; assembly: GCA_964485935.1. Taxonomy (GTDB): domain Bacteria; phylum Hydrothermota; class UBA3072; order UBA3072; family UBA3072; genus JAFGHJ01. The sequence goes on from CAZALG010000042.1 coordinate 10,960, forward strand.
TTCCGCAGGATCATTTTTGCTTCCAACACGAACCGCAATACATGTTTGAA
>CAZALG010000043.1:0-10839 GCA_964485935.1 uncultured bacterium
TCGACGGATGGATTGATTACGCAGAGAATTATAGAGACAAAATTTTAACACCTGAGGAGTGGCGAGATGTATTTTTATGGGAAAATCTCGTCGATACTTCTATTACTGATTCCCTTTTACCCCCCGGCTACGAAGATTCAAGGAGAGGAAAATATGGGGATCTACCGGATTTGACTGCAGACGTGGGTTTCGGCGGACCCATCCCGGTAATCGGTAAATACTTAGGGGACATGACCTTTTTTGTTTCATACAGAAACCATCGGGACGCATTTGCGCTTCCCGATTCCAGAGATTACTACGAGGAAAATAAAGTCGATCTAAAACTGACCTCCCATCTAACTCAAAATATGAAATTAAGTATTTTGGGTAGATACGGGATCATCAACACTCTTGGCTTCACCAGATATGGGCAAACAGGTTGGGCTACCGGTGACAACGATAGGATATACCTTAGAAACGGCATGGATATAATTTACCAGTATTATGGTTCCAAACTGGGCGACTGGAGTTCAGACGCTTCATTGTACAACCCAAATTCCCTTTCTCCCTTTGATGTACGTGCTTCAACGGGAGGATTTACATTTGAACATTCCTTAAGCGGTAATACATTTTACACTGTCAGGACGAACTTCGTACGTAAAAATCATCATTGTAATTTCTATAATGATGTTAGAAAAAGAGACACTACTACTATTAGATTCTTTGGCAACGATACACTTCCCGATTCATTACGTTACGGGGTTGACGAAGCGCCTTACGGAGAATGGGTAATGGTAGTCAATGACCTTGGAGACACAGTGTTTAACAATCAGGAACTTTTAGGAACCAATACCAATGCAGGTGCTATGGGGCTTGGTCAGTTTGATACCTCTAAGGTAACAACTTACAACGCAAAATTTGATATAACCCACCAGATGAACAAATTTAATGAGATAAAAAGCGGTCTTGAGGTTAATCTTGATTACATGAACACTTACTGGCAGGGAGACAGAGGATTCTGGGGCGAAAGATGGACTGTCCAGTGGGAAGATAAACTAACCAGGATTGGAAGCTACCTGCAGGATAAAATCGAATGGGAAGGGATGATTGCCAATATTGGTATTAGAGCAGATTACATAAACACGAATGATTATATACTCATAGGAGATTCGAATGACCTGTCATTCGATTATACTAAATATATACTGGATACATTAGGTCTTGCCACCAGGGAATCCGCACCTACGCGTATAAAAATTAGCCCACGGCTTGGAATCTCTTTTCCAATATCCGAATATACTAAACTGTTCTTTAATTATGGACACTTTTATTCCCTGCCTGCAAGCAATGACATATACAAGACTTTTTATAATATTGGTGGACACAACGGATTCTTTGGCAATCCCGCTCTGGATTTACCGAGAACCATCTCCTACGAGGTGGGTTTTGAGAGTAATTTACTTGACATGTTTTTATTTCACCTCGCGGGTTATTATAAAGACGTAAGCGACGAACCTTATACGGTTCAGTATGTGGACCGAGACGAAAGTTTCCTATACAATACCGTAGAAAACATAGAATACGAAGATATTCGCGGTTTTGAATTAAGTATCAGAAAACCTTACGGCAGATGGATTACAGGATGGCTAAATTATGACTACAATGTAAGATCGTACGGCCGTATTGGCCGCGCGACTTATTACGAAAGATCAGAGGACCATATTAGGATGGGAGCAAGGGAAGCAACCGAGTATAAATCCATTGCCCGTCCTGTTTTTCGTGCCCAACTTAGCTTTAATCTTCCTACTGACTTTGGGCCTCTCCTTGGCGGTTATCGGCTCAATTTTGTTTATCACTGGAGAGCCGGGGAATACTACACGTTTAACCCTGTTGATTGGGAGCCAAATCTGGTTCAAGATAATATCCAGTGGCCAAGTGAACGTGATCTGGATATGAGTTTGGAAAAGAATTTCGTTTTCTCGGGAACCCAGATGGGCTTCTTCATCGAAGTTAAAAATGTGCTTGATTGGAAAATTCTAAATAGACGGGGATTCGCAAACGATGAAGATGAGATGGAATATTTAAAGTCTTTACATCTTGCAATGTACGAACATCCGGATTGGCAGAACAACGGATATCTTCCTCCTGTAAAAGGACAAACGCCAGACGAAGTGGGTGAATTAAGAAGCGAAGAAAAACCTTACATAAACGATCCAAACAGAACTTCCTTTACGTTCCTGAATCCAAGAAGTATTTCCTTAGGAATCAAACTCAATTTTTGATGAAAATGGAATACCAGGTAACAGAGAAGCTTAAAAAGGAGGAATAATGAAGAAGGGTTTAAAATTGATTCTAATATTTATGTCTTTGAGTCTAATCTTAAGGAGTCACACTGCTACCAAGATAGATATAGGAACCATTCAGGCTCTGATTTATGATACCGGGATACAATCTCATACTGTCGGCTGGCAAGGCAAGGTAGACTACACAAGGAATCACGCCTATACTCCTGGTTGGAAAAACGGCGGCTTGATGTGTACCGGAGGTCAAATGCTTGCCTGTAAGAACTGGACTGATACAAACGGCCTGGTCTGGGATTATGCTATGAGCGGCTGTCCATTTCGGGGCGACCCGGGCCTTATGTGGGCTGTCCCGGACGAAGAAGGAATAACAATTCGCAGATACTTTAGATATGGATACCCGAGAATATATATGGAAGGGATATTTTTCGGTGATACAAGATTTCCCTCCGGCGGGGACGAAATTGACCCGAATAAAGTTTGGGGGACTGCGGATGTGATGACGGAATCGCATATACGTACCAGTATGGGTGTTGATATATACGCAAGATGCCTCGGTTGGGGATGTCAGGACCACGATGATTATGTAATATGGGATTGGACATTTGTAAATACCGGAAACGTTGATCTGGACAGCATTATAGAACTCCCGGGGCAGATTCTGGATAGTTTCTATTTTGCGAGAAATCACGAAATGATAACACACGGCACGGATGACGTACACAGCTGGTTGAGCTGGGAAGGATGCACGCCCGATCCAGACGATTCCCTGCGTATAGCTTATGTTTATCCATGGAATTCTTTAGAAGGTACAATAGCCAGCGTTGATAATTTCGGACAAAGATCATCAACCCACAGTTCAAAACCCGCATGGCTCGACGCTTCTATCTGGTCAGGTGAAGCAGTTCTTTACGCGCCTCCCTCTACCGATGTAGCTATGGGACCATCGCCTTTTGGACCTGATAATCATGCTGAAACAAACGATATGGCTAAACCTCACATGAGGATGGTACCCGCATGCATATGGAGTGGAGAAACCGAATTCACAGATACCACCGCACTGGAAAACAATTTTTCGATTCTCGCAAGAGGGATAGCCGGAATTAAACCGGACCACGACCTTGGAGCCAAAAACTATTCATACCTTATGGATAGTGTCTATACCTGCCGACCTAACACATATTTCCAGCAGCCTCCGGACTGGTTGCAGGAATTAGACTTCGACAACTGGTTTATCTCTTATGATCCATGGGATATAACAGAAGCATTAGGTGGAGGACACTGGTTCTTTAACGATCTTTACTCACTGGGTCCTTATCATCTTGAATCTGGAGATTCCTTGAGGATAGTCTGGGCTGTCATAGGCGGCGGTATTACCAGAGAATACTGCTGGTCAGTCGGAGAAGCATGGCAAGCGGGAACCGCTAAAGAAGATTACTTCCCGGCTATGGATTCAGCTGAAATTTATAACACACTCGTTGAATATTACCCATACGCAAAAGTGTTCGTGGAACACCCTGAAGAACACCCTGAAGCTGTTCCTACTTTAAATGATATGTGTAAAGACCTGATGGTGTGTACCGGTAAGGATTCACTTTTTACAAACGGTATGAATGCTCAAAGGAATTTTAATCTCAATTACAATGTTCCTGCTTCGCCATTGCCCCCTGAAGAGGTTCGCTTCGCCTCAGCCGCCAATTTTACATCTATTGAATGGCTATATGGAAGCGGTACGCCTTCTGATATAGAAGGATTTATAATATCCAGAGCGGCAGGCAACTGGGAATACGATAAGACAGGAGGAGTGGAGGTTGGCAGGTGGTTCGTAATCGATACAATACCCGCAGAAGCAGGTAAATCCGATTACTATGAATATCGCGACTATGAAACAAGGCCTGATAACCCTCCACAAAGAAATGTCGATTATTATTATCAGGTTGTAGCCTATAATAACAGCGGCATTAAAAGCAGTAAATGGTTAACCATGTCCAAATCCCCAATAAGCGTAAAAGGAGGAGTTTCTCCCGATACTTCCGATACATACTCATTGGAACAGATAAGGATAGTCCCAAACCCCTGCAATATTGGGGCTCAACAGGTTCAGTATTCGGGAACGGAAGATAAAATCGCATTTCAGAATTTACCGCAGGAATGCACAATATATATTTTCAACGAAGCCGCCGATTTGCTCAAAACCCTTACACACGATGACGGTTCCGCTGCTGAGTACTGGGAGCTCCGTGAAGGTGGAACAAGATATATGTTAACAGAATCGGATCAGACTCCTGCACCCGGGCTCTATATCGCCCATATAGAAACTCCTGATGGTAGAAGTGTTAACAAAAAATTCATTATAATAAGGTAAAGAGGAGGACAAAGATGAAAAAATTAAGTATTTTAATTTTATTAGTTACCCTTCTGCTGTTACCTCTTCATTCTTATTCGGATTTCAAAAAACTTGGACAGGCGGGCTGCACGTTTTTGAATGTCACAATGGGCGCAAGAGCCTCGGCAATGTCAGGAGCTTACACTGTTATAGGAGATGACGCCAATGCCCTTCTCTACAATCCGGGAGGTTTAGGTCTGATGAAATCGAAATTTGATTTTTCTGTCAATATAACTAAATGGATTGCTGACATTTCCTATAATAATGCCATACTGGCAATAAATGGCGGAGTTTGGGGTAATTTTGGAATTAATGTTTCGTATGCGGATTATGGAGAAGTCGAAGGAACTCTGGTTTCTTCAACAGATCCAGCCGGATACATTGATGTCGGCTCACTGGAAGTCAATTCATATATTATAGGCCTCTCTTATGCTCGTCGATTGACTGGAAAATTTACCACCGGTGCACAGTTTAAATATATATCTCAGCGTTTAGGGTCAAATATATATAACCCAACAGATGTCTGGGAAAATGACGCTGTGGCGAACGAAGTTTCAGGTCTCGCTTACGACTTCGGTCTTATCTTTTTTCCGGAATTTCCCAAACTCAAGAGTTTTGGTCTCGGAATGTCTGTAAGAAACTTTTCTCCTGAATACCACTTTATGCTGGGAGACAGTGCTCAAGCCCGAGGAGAATCTTTTCAATTACCTTTAAATTTGACAATTGGCCTGGCTATAGATCTCTTTGATATTTTAGGTGATGTCAATCCAGACCAATCGTTAATGCTGGCTATAGACGTTATTCACCCAAGAGATTATACGGAAAGAGTTCTCATAGGCGCCGAATATAACTATAAGGGTATAATGCTAAGAGTAGGTCACAAATTCAACTATGATGAGGAAAACCTGACAGCAGGAGTCGGCTTTAATTTTAAGGGTGTAAAGGTAGATTATTCCTACGGAAAACTTGATAAATTCGACATGGTAAACAGGGCTTCTATAGGAGTTGCTTTCTAAAAGTTTTAAGTAAGGGAAGAGTATATAACGGTTTTATGGTATATAAAATTTTTAAAAAAATAAGAATCGTTTGGTTTGGGTATTTAAAAAACCCAGAAAGTTAAAGGAGGTTATATGACAAAAAAAATCTTAAGCATAGCACTGGTAATTGCTCTTGCCTTTTCCTTAACAGTATTGGCAGGAGAAAATGATTTTGAGCTTGAAGAAATCGGTGATTGGGAAATTTGGGATTACTGCGGTCATGAGCGGCATGCTGAGCAAATGGGAGGAGGGGCAACTATGGAGATCACAGGAGATATGAATTATGAAGTAGGCGGCAGCCATGCATTGAGAGTGGTATTGATTGACCCTTCGGATACAGGCTGGGTTGAACCTCAGTTTACAAACGAAGGCGAATTCCTTGAAGACCTCGTCACAGGAGATACTGTATTTTACGCGATATATCTAGGTGAACCTCACGACCCTGACACAGCCATTAATGTTTTCAAAATGTTTGGAAAGCACGGTGAAGGTTGGAGTTGGGCACAAGACGACAACGGCTGTATTTGGAGTATACCGGGAACATGTTCTAATTTACCCAACGATACAGTAAAACACGGCCAATGGAATCTCCTTACTTTTGTAGTACCTGATGTAGGCGAAGATGCCTGGCAACAGATAGGCATTTGTTTTAACTTCACCGCCAGTATCAGTTCAACAAATACCTATGGCGAAAACGATACAATATATTTCGACGCAATCACAAGTCAAGGAAGGCTTTCTGGAATCGATATTGCTGAAGGAGGTCTGGTTCTTCCCAAAACATCGATTGGTTCTATAAAGTACTCACTTACCAGTACAGCACCTGTGTTGATTGAAGCATTTAATCTGGCCGGCCAAAAAGTGTTATCGGAAGCGCCTGGATTCCAGGTCGCAGGTGATTATGAACTTAAAGTAGATGGTCTGGCATCCGGAGTATATATTGTTAAAGTAGTAGCCGGAGACGATATTCTCACAAGCAAATTACTTACCATAGAATAAGAAAACTTAAATCAAACGATTCTTATTTTTCAAAAATTCTTATAAAAAACCCTTTCAAACCGAAAGGGTTTTTTATTTTATGCGATACTTGAATCTCACACAAAGACACTAAGACACAAAGAAAAAAGAAATTAGGGTTGTTTAAAAAACCCTTCCTCACCACCCAAAATTATTCTCACACGGAGCACACAAAGAGCACAAAGCCACCCCACACACAACCCTACTTTATTCTGTTTTTAAACCCCAATTGGAATGAATTGCCAACTTTTTTAATTTACTCGCCTTTTGGATTAAACAACTCTATATATTTTTTCATATCAAATATTCCATTAGTAGCAAACAAATCTTGCCAGAAAGAATCAATATCAAGTTTTTTATTACAATGAAGTAAATAAATCAAGTATAGATCCTCGGTCTTAAACGCACAAATAGAACTTAACCCAGCAGCTTTAGTCCAACTATCTGAAAAAGCCCATGGACGCTCTTTTACTGGTTTATTGACAGCACTATTTCCTATAAAAATACCTTTGTAATTTTTTTCTCTTGTTGTTCTGCCACGATCTATCCAGTCAAGAAGTTGCTTTCTACCATCTTCATTGAAAGTATCAGATTTGGTACTCTTTATCTCGAGAACTCCTTCAAAAAACCCATCATCGATTTTAATTGTTATCCATCCATCTTCTTTATTTGGTTCATTTGGATCTTCAACATGAGCTCCCAAAGTTCGTAAAACATTTCTTACAACTGGTTCTAAAGCGTACTCCCTTTCGTACAATAGCTTTAAACACTCCCGTATTTTATTCTTTTCTTTTTCTGCTTCCTTAAGTTCTACCAATTCTTTTTGAATGTTGGATTTTATCAAATCAATTTTTTTGTCTATATTTGATTGCCCTGGAGCATGAAATTCGGTAAGCCATTCCGGCTCCGGCAACTCTGCCTCAACACCGCATAAGTCTCTTAATATTAATTGCAAAGTCTCGTCTTCATTCAAAGATATTTGCGGGAGAAAAACAATTGGTCCAAAAGATATAAAATCTTGACCAGAATAAAACTTATAAATTATACTAAATAGGACAGCATTATTATAACGATTCCGGCAAATTTTATCAATTTCTATATCTAACTTGTCTCTTATAAAAAATAGCGTAGAAATATCGAAATTAGCGCTTACTGTTTCTTGATTTATACGGCATGAACGTAATGAATAAAACCACTTTTTAAGATTTTCAACATATTCATCATAAACTCTATGGTCGTAATCATTCACATATTCTATCGAATCTCCAGCTTCAGAATCCCAATAATAATCTATACCTGTCCAGCTTAAAAAAGGAATTTCTGTTTTTTCATCTGTTTCTTCGTCTAATATGTCAACTTTGAATCTAGGATCTCCCAAAATATATATTCGTCCTTGATTTTTTATAATATCCAAGCAACTTTTATAAGATAATTTTTGAAAAATATCTTGCCAAGGTAAATCCTTTTTATCTTCATCTGATAAAGAGAGTAAATTTAATATTAAAACATCATAGTCTCGAATATTTTGAATATTTGCAGTACTATTCCACTCAACACAGAACACCTTTCTGCTTTCATTAGCGAACTCATACCCTTTTGCACCAAGCACTAAAATTTTTCTTTTCCTATTCATTATTTATACTACCGTCAGGTTTCATCCAACGAAACATAAATAGGTGACAAACTTTTGTTAGGACTTGCATTATAAATTTCATTCATGACAACTCCATATTTATCAATATTATAACTAAAAATATCATCTTTGTCAACTTACTCGGTTTTAGAAAAAAAACAAAAAAAGGGCGGTATGGGGCTTTGTGTTCTTTGTGGCTTTGTGTGATAATATATGGGGGTAGTGGGAGGCTTTAAAACAACACCTTTTCCTCTGTGTTCTCTGTGTGTTCAGTTTTTCTCTGTGTCCTCTGTGGTTCAATTTGTTTCTTTGGGGATGAGGCGAGTTTTAAAAAACATAATCTCTTTCTTTGTGTTCTTTGTGTCTTTGTGTGAGAATAAGTTGGTGCGGTGAGGTGGGTCTTAAACAAAAATATTTTTTCTCTGTGTTCCTCTGTGTGCTCTGTGATTCAATAATTAAAATAAACGGAAGGGCTATAAGCCGGATTCTGTTATAGATAGTCATTGATCTTTGCAACTACCCGGGATTATCGGTCCGGGCAAGTGGACCTACCCTGTTTGTCTTGCATTAAAGGGGGTTTACCAGGCGACTTCTGTCACCAGAAGCCCGGTGAGCTCTTACCTCGCCTTTTCACCCTTACCTTGCATAGCAAGGCGGTATGTTTTCTGTGGCACTTTCCGTCACCTTACGGTGCCTCCCTAAGGGGAGCCTCTCTTACCCACAATGTCCGGACTTTCCTCACTCTCTAAAAGAGAGCGCGACTATCCGCCCTTCCGCTATATATAAATTTAGCATTATTGAGTTAAATTTCAAGCTATGGGATACAAAAGAATAAACCACAAAGTTCTCAAAGAGCACAAAGATTTTATTTTTTTTTTAAAAAATTCTGTCTATATTTTTCGGTGGTTGAAGTGGGTTTAAAAAACGCAATTAAAAAAGTAGGGTGTGTAGGTCTGGCTTTGTGTCCTTTGTGGTCTTTGTGTTTAATATTGTGCGTTAGCGGCTTTATCGCATCGGGGGTTATCCCCAATTCTCATAAAATTCCGGCTTACGGTCCTCAAAAATATTGTTTAACTCAGTAACATTTTTATCTCTGGCTTTTTCGGGAATTATATCGATTGAAAAAATTCCTTCTTCCTTTTTTCCTGTTTTCAATATTACTTTCCCTTCGGGATCGACAATTTCACTTTCTCCGGTAAATTCATTTTTGCTACCAAACCTATCCTCCACCCCGGTTCTGTTAGCAAGCACTATAAAAACTCTATTTTCTATCGCTCTGGTAATGGCGGCTTCCTGATAATAAGATAATACCAGATTCGCCGAATGAAGAATAACATCAGCTCCTTTCAAGGCAAGCGTCCTCATGGCTTCCGGAAATATCCAATCAAAACAAACAAGTAAACCCACCTTAATATTACCAACAGAAAAAACGGGAAATCCCATATTTCCTGACTTGAAAATAGCTTTTTCCTCCCGAAAAAGATGAACCTTTCTGTAAACCCCTATAACGCCTCCCCCGTCAACAAGAATACTTGAGTTGTAAAGATGTTTTCCTTCTCTTTCGAGAAAACCAACTGCCATCGTAACACTATTTTCGCCGGCAATTCGAACCAATTCGCCCGTTAACTTACCCCCCACCTCTTCACTCAAAGAATAAGCTTCCTCAGAATCCTCAAAAGTATAACCGGTAAGCGCGAGTTCAGGAAGAATTAGTATATCAAGAGAATCTGTCTCTCTAATGTTTTCACTTAATAAATCCAAGTTTTTTTCAGGGTTACCAAAAATAGGAGAAAATTGAAAAAAACCAACTTTCATGTAAGAATATCCTCATTTAATAGGTAAAAGATAAAAAAGTAAAGAAGTGTTTCAGGATAAATGCCAAAAAGACCCATATCTGAAGCTGAAAATCTATTTAAACAATTAATTTCTTGGATTCTTCTTGACTTTTTCTATCGCTTCTATAACAATGGAGGTAACTTTTGAACGAAATCCAGAACTATCCATTTTTGTTTTAACCACTGCATGCCCTACATCGCTGGTCGTATAATAAGGCTCACATTTAGTAAGAGCTAAAGCAATTATTTCTTCTCTATAAGGTTTGCAATCCGCATAATCAGGATAACTTTTAAAAATCTCGCTCAAAATATCCTCAACCATTTTCTCCATGTAATTTCTTCTGTCCATGCCAGTTATTATAATGAAAAAAATTAAAAATTCAAGTGCCTAAAATTAGTTATTAGCTGTTTTCTTTTAGCTTTTAGCAAAAACAAATTCGGAGCCTGTGGATATGTTAATTTGCTAAAAGCCAAAGGCTAATAGCTAAAAGCTGGGTATAGGAGTGATGGTAGGAGTAATTATAAAATACTTCTTGACAAAATTCCTTTTCCTTATATATTTAAGCCAAGAATACAAATTAAATAGGTTAAAAAGCATAAAATTGGAAAGGAGAAAAAATGAAGACTTTTTCATTGAAGAAGGAAAACATCA
>CAZALG010000044.1:0-10739 GCA_964485935.1 uncultured bacterium
TATTTAACATAAATGGTCTGGATAGAATAGAAATTGCAACCGGAGAAGATTACGTCGGCTCAATACATCGACTCTTCCAGAAGAGACTGCCTTGATTTTATTATACCTATTATCATTACTATCCCTCAAGATAACCCCCGATTCTTCAACCGTGGGAGACACAATAGTAGCGAACTTAAAAGGAGAATTGCCCGACACCGTCTTGGTTATAATGCCGGACTCTTTCCCCGATATAGTAATCCTGGATTCACTGGCAAAACTCACAGACACTACAGCTACGGTAAAATTTACTTCATTTTCAACTGGTCCGCAGGATTTTAAAATAAAAGTAAACAAAGATACTTTGAAGGCAACGTATCTTGTTAACTCTGTACTGGAACCTGAAAATAAAGGTTTGTCACCAATTTGGGGACCTTTTGGGTTTTTTAACTGGCATTATCTTTTGTGCCTGTTAGCTGTTCCAATCGCTCTTTTATCTTATCTTTTGTTTAGAAAATTAAGAAAGGAAAAGACCGCATTTGTTGAAACCGAACAGATGGAGCCGAGAGAAGAAGCGCTCAAAAACTTGAAAATACTGGAAGGAAAAGTGCAATCGTGGGACTGGAATAAACTCTATACCTCATTATCTTATATTTCCAGAAGATACATAGAAAGGAAAGCAAAAATCCCTGCTGTTGAAGCCACTACTTCCGAACTTCTTCCTTTAATCAAGAAAGAAGGTCTTACTTTGTTCTTTCCTCTAACAAGACAATTCCCGGAATGGGATTTAATAAAATTCGCAGATGGAGAGTCAACGCAGGAGAAATTAAGCAAAGATATTGCGCTGGTAAGAAATGTAATAGAACAAATGGAAAAAGAAGGTCGAGAAGATGATTCACTTCAATAATCCCTTTTATCTCATAGGTTTTGTCTTATTGCCTCTTTTCTACTTTCTTAACAAGAAAAGAAATCCGGCTTCTATACTTTATTCCGATACTTCGTCAATCGGAATAAAACCTGCAAGCGAATTCTACACCAAACTCAGGGATTACTTGATATTAGCAATTATAGCATTTATGTTTATTGGTCTTGCACGCCCTCAAAGAGGATACGAGACAGAAATAATACACAAGAAGGGAATCGATATTATTCTTGTAATGGATATTTCCGGTTCTATGAGAGCCGCCGATTTTGAACCTAATCGCCTTGAAGCAGCAAAAAAGCTTGGAAGCGAATTCATTGACATGAGAAGTGGAGACAGAATAGGGCTGGTCGTATACGCAAAAGAAGGATTAATACAAGCCCCATTAACCCTCGACCATGACTTAGTCAAAGAACAGATAAAATCCCTCGAGTTCGATCTTCTACCGGACGGCACTGCCATAGGAATGGGAATAACCTACGGAACTTTTCTACTGTCCGGTTCGACTAGTAAAAATAAAATTATGGCGCTTCTTACGGATGGAAGAAACAATGCCGGAAACATCGATCCGGAGACCGCCGCAAAAAACGCGCTCGACGCGGGAATTAAGATCTATGCTATTGGAATTGGAAAAAGAGGTAAGGTGCCTTATCCTGCTCAAAACGCTTTTGGAATCACGCGATATGTCAATGCAAATTTCGAAATCAACGATGAAGGACTGACGAGAATCGCAGACCAAACAGGAGGAGAATACTTCCGGGCTACCTCCGGCGAAGCGCTAAAAGAGATATATGAAAGAATAGATAAAATGGAAAAAACGATTTTTAAAGTCGAAAAAATAGCAAAATATAACGAGAGACTTCACCTTGCTTTAATCCCGGCTTTATTTCTGTTTATAATCATTTTCATTGAGCCGATAATCGCAAGGAGAATACCATGAACTGGGCAAAACCTATTTTTCTGCAATTTCTCTACCTCATACCAGTTGCAATAATATTAGTAATCTACAGACGAGAGAGAAACAAAAAAATAATCAAAAGCATATCTGACGCTCCATTACGTGAAGCTATTTGGAAAGAAAACAGAAAAACTTCTCTGTGGAAAGAAATTTTACTTATATTATCATTAACTTTCTTAATCCTCAGCCTGGCAAGACCAAGATGGGGAAGAATATTATCTATCACTCAAGCAGAAGGTTATAACGTAGTTTTTGCTCTCGACGCATCTTCAAGCATGCTTGCACAGGATGTAAAGGGAGGACGCATCAATAAAGCTAAAGAATCAATCAAAGCTGCGCTGGGGCAATTACCGGGAAGCCGCTTCGGGCTTGTGGCTTTTTCGGGAAAAGCTTATAAGCTATGCCCTTTAACTACAGATATAAACTCTTTCAAACTCTTTGTCGATCTTGTAGAACCCTCTCTCATACCAACCGAAGGGACCGACATAGGAGGCGCTATAAGAAAGTCTACGGAATTATTCTCCGAGAAAATGAGTGGTTCAAAGATTATCATAATAGTAACCGACGGAGAAAATACAAGAGGAGATCCAAGGGTGGACGCCTTAAATGCAAGAAAAGAGGGAGTAAAAATCTTTACAATATCCGCGGGAACAAAAGAAGGTGCCCCTATTCCAAAAATTGATGAAACCGGCAAATTCTCGGAATACTTAAAAGACAAAAATGGAAAACCGCATATATCCATTGTAAACCAGGATATGCTAAAACTAATAGCAAGAGCCGGCAACGGTTCTTTCTTAGAAGGAGAGGGCGTAGAATTGGGTATTTTGATAAAACTCTTCCGAGGGCTTAGAACCGGAAAATTTTCTTCGGAAAAAGTTGAACACTACCAGGAAAAATATATCTTTTTCTTAATCCCGGCTCTTTTGTTTATTATAATCGCAAATCTTATAAAAACGGAGGAGGAATGATACTACTACTTTTAATTGCTCTGGATATATCTCCTTTAGTAAATAAAGCAAATAAACTGTACAAAAAAGAAAAGTATGAAGAAGCTTATGAGATATACAAAGATGCTTCGATACTCTATCCGGATAAAGAAAAAATAAAATTCAATCTGGCGGATTGCGCCTATATGCTAAAAAGATACAGAGAAGCAGGCGATGAATTTGCAAGACTGACGACATCTAAGAATAAAGATTTAAGACAGAAGAGCTTCTACAATCTGGGGAATGTTTTTATGGAAGCCAAACAGTTCGACCAGGCAATATCTGCTTATAAACAGGCTTTGCTACTAAATCCAAAAGATGAGCGCGCTAAAAGAAACCTTGAAATAGCCAAAATGATGCAACAACAGCAGAAAAAGGACAAAGATAAAGAAGACAAACAACAGGAACAGCAGAAACAGCAGCAGCAGAAACAACAACCTTCACCTCAGAAAAAAATAAATGAAGCTCTGAAAAACGAACAAAAAGAAACAATGAAAAAAGCCCTAAAGCAGAAAGGCGGAGGGGAAGAAGACGCAGGAAAATGGTGATATTAACACTCTTTTCTCTAACCTTCACAGCTTCGGTGGATCAAACCACAGTCCCCCTAGGAGAGTCATTTAACGTCACTGTAACAGTGGAGGGAGAAGACCTCGGAGGGGTAGGCACTCCTTCTGCTCCTAATATATCCGGGATAGATATTCTCGGTTCCTCGAGGTCTCAATCTACTCAGATCAATTTTATCAACGGGAAACTCACAAAATCAACAAGCCACATCTATGACTATCAAATGATCGCAAGAAAGGAAGGTCAGTTCACAATTCCAGCTTTCACTTTAACATATAAAGGGAAGAAATACTCGACAGACCCTATAAAAATAAGTGTCAAGAAAGGAATTTTGCAAAAGAGTGTTACTCCGCCTACCGGTAACAGAATTTTTGAAACGGATTCAAGAGATTTTAGAGCGGTTTTTCTTGAAACAGAAGTTTCAAAAAGTTCCGTGTATCCCGGAGAACCGTTTGTTGTAACCCATTATCTTTACGTAAAAACGTCTCTCTCTGATGTTCAGTTGACAGGGCCTCCGACTTACGAAAATGTATGGGTTGAAAACATACAATCTCCAACGAGGTTAAACTTTACAACAACAACAAAAAACGGAATTAGATATCAAAGATCTCTGATAAAACAGGATATTTTGTTTCCGCTCGGAGAAAAAAATGTACAAGTCAATCCATTTTCGTTGCAGGTTATAACAAGAGGGGATATGTTTTCATTCTTTGGAGAAAGAAAAACAGTATCATCTGAAACTAAAACAATAAGAGTAAAACCTTTCCCTTCAGATAAACCCGCAGGCTTCATAGATGCGGTTGGTAAATTAGATATCTCATCGGAAATAGATACCTTAAACATCAGAGTCGACGCTCCTTTTTCCCTTAAAATAATTATCGAGGGCGAAGGAAACTTGAATTTGCTTTCTGCTCCAAAGTTTCCCGAATCAAGAAAACTAACCCCTTACCCTCCGGAATCCAAAGTAAATTCTAATATAGCAGGAGGGGCTTTACAAGGAGAACGTGTTTTTACTTATCTTATAACTCCAAAAGTCTCGGGAATAATAGAGATTCCCGAGATAAAATGGGCTTACTTTGACATCCAGAAGAAAACATTCGTTAGTAAAAAGATAGGTCCCTGGCAGATTCACGCGAGACCATCAGACGAAATAGGTTCCTCAGAAAAGGAAACTAATAAAATTAATAAGGACATAGCCTATATTTTACCCGTAAGTGAAAAAACTGTCTCTCTGATTCCTAAATTTTTCCCTCTATATTTCATCCCATCGATCATATTTCTTATCATAGCCGTTTATTATGTAATAGACGTAAGCAAAACCCTTGGAGATAGCCGATACGCAAGTTTAAAAGTGATACCAAGACAACTAAAGAGCGGTTTCAGAAAATTAGAGAAAGAAATAAATAGTAACAATATCACTCAATTTTATGAAGACTTAACCCGCGTTCTTCTAAAATTTCTCAAATTAAAATTCAGTTTAGACGTTTTCGGAATAAAAAAGAAAGAACTTCTTTTGAACTTGAGCAATAAAAAGGTTCCGGAGAAAACCCTTAACTTAATTGAAGAAATACTGGTAAAAAGCGAAACAGTTCGTTTTACATCCTTAAAGCCAACGCAGGAAGAAATGTCAAAGGATTTAAAAAGCCTCAAGGAGGTCATCAATGCTCTGCATTAGCCTTTTAATATTTTTCTCTCAAGCATCACCTTCTGCGGCAGAAGAATATTATAAAAATGGAGAATACGCAAAAGCTCTTGAAGAATACAACAAATACCTCGATAGAGGAATACAAAACGCTGAACTATATTTAAATATTGGAAATTGCTATTATAGAATGGGTGACTTTGGTAAGAGTTTGCTGTTTTACAGAAGAGCATGGTTCCTGGCTCCCTCTAACGAAAATATCATAAATAATATCTCCCTGTTTAAAAAAGAGGAATCAAATCCAAACCCATTTATTTCTTTCTTTTCAAAAATGATTAATGGAATTCCATTGCGAGTTTTTTCATATCTTTTAATCATATCCTTTTCACTTTTGATTATCATTTTTTCTATACGTCTTATTCAGACAGTTAAATTAATTAATTTTCCGACCAATCCTTTACTGGTTATAGCCGGTTTGTTTTTTGTTTTCTCTCTAATAGGTTTTTCAATATGGTATGGTAGAGTAAAATCCAAATGGGTGGTTACCACCGAAACCACTATGGCATATAGCGGTCCGAATGAAGAATTTAAGGAACTTATGAGAGTGGATAAGGCGGAAGAAGGTTCTCTTGTAAGAGAAGATGGCGGGTGGTGGCTTGTGCACTTTCATTCGGGAGAAGGTGGCTGGATCGATTCGACCACTGCCGAGCTGGTTATACCTCCTCCGAAATAATTAACCACAGATTTCACAAGATTAACTCTGACAGAAAAAATTGCACCACAAAGCACACAAAGACACAAGGTTTTTTCTGTTCTAACTTAAAATCCTAAACACGAAACTATAACCCAAACTAATAACATAAATAGAGTCTAAATTTATTCGCATATATCTCCAATTTAACGTTATAACTGGAGTTTTTCCTACTAGACTACACTCCTAATATTCCTCAAGTTTTTTCATGTTCTCGATTGCTTCAGAAAACCCATGTTTCTTAAATATGTTTATCCACGTTTCTACCGGGGTGAAACTCATAGTAACGGTTGCACTTTTCCCAACCAAGAGTCTATCCCCAACACTTAAATAAAACGCCTTTAAAATATCATTATTTAAAAAAGTTAAGCCATTATTGATTTCAATCATAGAAAAAGCTCTGTTATCAAACCAGTAAACTTCTTCCCAGCTTTTTATTTCTCCTACGAACTTTTTAAAAACGGGTTTTAGAGCAGTGTCTTTTTTTATCATACCGAAGCCGCTTTCCCCTTTGTGCCCGGTCGTTAGAACAACATAATCACGTTCAGAAATGTTGTAATGTGAAATAGCTTTTGGAGGAACTCTTATACTCAAATCATCCTTTATCTTGGAAACACCGAATGCTTCCTTTGTTCCCGGCATTCCCGGCATAAGACTAGGCATTATTTATACATAAATCTAATCCAAAAGTGGGGCATTAAATCAAAGAAGGTTAAAACTTCCACCACACGCAGGACATGCTTTCCCGCCGGATGGATTGTTCGGAGCTTTCTCGGCAAGGCATTTTAGACAATATATCTTACCACAACCATTACATTTAAAAGCTCTCCTATCTTCTATTTCTTTATGAACTTTTGTTAATCTATCCCTTTCTTGATTTATTTTGCTATAATCTTTATCATAAGACGCACCACCAAAGCTCAGATAAGTCATCCCTGGTATTTTTACCTGTCCCGAAATTCGATCGACCTTTAAGCCTTCTTTTTCGCACGAGTCATAGAAGTCATTTGTGTTTAAAACATTAACTTTGCATAGTTCACATTTCATGGTTAAGGATTCACTTTTGTTTTCGCTTAATGATTCCATATCCGCTTTCTCCTTTTTCAATATCTTTATTATATTTTCTTTTTTTGTCAACCTGATTAGTCAGGATTTGAGATTTTGGGGTTGATTTTTTGTCAAAACAACAGAAACAATTAGTGTAATCTGTTTCAATCTCGTGCAATCTTGTGGCTTATTTTTAGGTAGGGAGTTGGAATCCTTGACAAACAAAACCTAGGGGATATATTCCAGAAATATTAAGGTAAACTTTAAGGAGATGCAAAATGTCTGATGATTTAAAAAATTGGGTTAAAGAAAAAGAAGAATACAGGTTTAAAAGCAAAAACATTTCGGAGGAATTACGATCAAAATTAGAAGAAACAGCAAGACTTTGTAGAGGCGATATTGTTAAGATGACAACAGTTGCAGGTTCTGGGCATCCGGGCGGTTCGATGTCCTCAATCGATATTTATACGACTGTTTACAGCCTTGCCGACCTTACGAGTGATGAAATAGTCGTAAGCCACGGACACACTTCTCCGGGTGTATACTCTATACTCGGCAGGCTTGGAATATTAGATACAGAAGAGATTATAGCTTTTTTCAGGCACATTTCCGGGCCTTATGAAGGACACGTAGAGTCTCATCTCCCCGGAATAGTATGGTCTACAGGGAATCTGGGACAGGGTCTCTCCGCAGCCTGCGGTTTTGCTATGGCAAAAAAGTTTAAGGCAGATAACGGAAGAATTTTTGCCCTTATGAGTGATGCGGAGCAAGCAAAAGGTCAGGTTGCCGAAGGAAGGAGATTCGCTTCCAAGTTTAAATGTAGCAACATAACGGTCGTGATCGACGATAACAACAGGCAAATATCCGGAAAAGTAGAGGATATAATGCCCATAAATATAAAAGAGGACTATCTGGCTGACGGATGGAATGTTCTCGAAGTATGCGGACATGACTTTAAGGAATTATACGAAGCAATACATACAGCAAATAACGATGATTCGGCACCGTATGCCATACTGGCGAAAACTGTAATGTGTAAAGGAGCTTCTTTTATAGAAGGGGATGAAAGCTACCATGGTAAAGCGCTTTCAGCTGAAGAAATAGATAAAGCGTTAAAAGAATTAGGTATAGAAAATGATATAGATAAGTATATCAAAAAAAGAGAAACAGGAAAGGCAAAACCAGTGAAACCAAACCATAATGTCTATCCTCTGCCAAAGTTAGATTTAGGTGAACCTATTGAGTATAAAGTCGGGGAGAAAGCTGCAAACAGAGACGTTTATGGTACAGCTCTTGCTGATATGGCGAAAAGGAATGAACCGGGTACTATAGTCGTAACGGACTGCGACCTTGCAAGTTCAGTTAGAACTCATAAGTTCGCGAAGGAACGCCCCGATTATTTTATTCAGAATGGTGTAAGCGAACATAATACTGCTACAATTTCCGGAGTTCTTTCTATACGCGGATTCCAAACGTTTTTCTCCGATTTCGGAGTTTTTTCATTCGATGAAACTTATAACCAGCACCGTTTAAACGCGATAAACAATACGAAACTTCGTGTTGTTTCGACTCATAATGGTCTTAATGTCGGAGAAGACGGAAAAACACACCAGTGTGTCGATTTTATCGGATTAATTAAAAACATTCCCGGTTTTGAAATAATCATTCCGGCAGATCCAAACCAAACCGATAGGGTTACTCGTTATATAACAACAATGGATAGTAACGTTGCCGTCGTGCTGGGAAGAGCTAAAAGCCCTGTAGTGGAGGACGAAAACGGAAATGCTTTCTATGGCGGAGATTATAAATTCGAATACGGAAAAATCGATAAGGTAAGAGAAGGGAAAGACGGAGTACTTCTTTCCTACGGATATCCGTTCGCCTTTGCTCTTAAAGCCAGAGAGATTTTAAAAGATAAAGGTCTTGAAATCGCGGTCATGAATGTATCCTGTCCTCTCGCGATTAGCGAAAAAGATGCAAATGCTATTACAGGATACAAAAATATCTTCACCTACGAAGAGCACTTGTTGGCAAGTGGCCTCGGCTGTGTTTTAGGAAATCTTTTAGCGAGGAGCGGAAAGGCTGTTAACTTACACAGTTATGGTGTTAAGGGCTTTTCTCCTTCAGGTGCAAGCGGAGATCTATTTAAGGCATTAGAACTAGACCCGGAGTCGATTGCAGCCAAGATTGAAAAAGCGTTAAAATAATATTAGCGTCTTTTTATAAAAAAAAGCAGGGTTAAAACCCTGCTTTTTTATTTCGTAAAATCAAGTGATAAGTAATCGATCATTATATTAATGATGTGGGTTGATTTCCAAATAATTAAAGTTATTTTCTTTTAAAAGGAGAAGCTTAAAATTGTTATGAAAAAAACAATCTTTTCAATATTAATATTTATGTTTTTTACTTCTTGCGATTTTACTTCCCAAGAATTTATTAAAATCAAATTGTGGGATATTGAAGCCGTAAAAAATAATGATAATGTTTATATAAGTATAATCAATTATAAATATATTGATTTTGAACGGAAAAATTATTCCCCTCAAAAAATCTTAGATTTTTTATTTAAAGATCTTACGGCTGTTCACCCAAAAATCTTGATCGTTAAAGATGAAGTAGCTTATATTAATTTAGAAGGCGATAGGGAGTATATTACAGAAAGATCTGGGTCAACAGGAGCAACTGATTTTGCGGCTAAGGTCGTCTTTAATTTAACAGAATTTGAGAACATTGAATATGTATATTTTATTGACAGTGGGTCACATTTCATCGCCGTATTAACAGAAAGAATTGATTTCTGGCACTTATTAACTTTAGATGAAAAAAAGAAATATAAGAAACTTATTGAAGATAGATTAAATTTTAAGCAGAAAGAATTGTTGTTGGTATATCTTAACCTTTTAGAAGAAATAGGAGATGCTAAAACAATTGAAAAGTTGGTTCGTGTAAAACATTTCTTAGATGAAAAATATGATTTATACGCTATAGAAAGAATAGATGAAGTTATTGAAAAAATAAAAAATAGTCAAACAGAAAAACAATAAAGAATTCTGTAAATTCTGGTAATCCGCGGTTATTTTTATTCTCACAAATATAATAGGAAACGTGAGGGGTAGAGTTATGTGCGCTCTGTGGTTAAAAAATATCTTGACAAAAAATCAAAAATCGCTTATGCTTAGTATATATCTTCTCAAAAGATATATATAGAGAAGAAATTATTAAACCTCTTAACCAAGGAGGTATTTATGAAGAGGTATACGGTATTGTTGATTTGTTTCTTACTCATGTTTGTCTTATTGTTTTCAGAAGAAGTAAAGGGGAGCGAACCCGTTTTATCATCGGCAAGATGGGAAGATGATGTTCGGATTGGGGACAAGGATTCGGTTAACGAAGTAGTTTTTGATATGGCTTTTGGGGGCGGAAATTTTTTTGTCGCGTTTAAGAATACCGAGAGCGGGACTGATTTCTGCACCGTAAGTATATCTACCGAGGTAGGCAGAACATGGACGGAGATTGGTTTTATGGGTCCGGGTATTGTCGATATCGACGCGGCCGTTTTCCAAAATTATTTTTATGTTGTATACGCCATTGGTAATAAGGCACTTATAAGAAGATTTAATACTAGTAATGGCAGCTGGGACCTTACTTACGGCACAGACACGGTGACTTCAAGTGGATTCAATATACGAGAAATTGCGTTTGCTTCCACACAAGATTTCTCCCCGCCCACTAGATTATACTGTTTTGTCATCAGGGAAGATAATTCACTAGAATATCACTATTCTAGTGAAGACGTTGAAACGTGGAGCACTCTTGGCGTAGTTTCCGTAAACGCAGATAGAGGACTCGACGCGTGCTGTAATGAAGGATATTCAAGTGAGTATGTATGG
>CAZALG010000045.1:0-10606 GCA_964485935.1 uncultured bacterium
ATGGGCAATATTCTTCAAAAAAATTTATGATTTGAGAGTTACAGAAAGAAAGGCGCGAGAATTCTTAAAAAATTTTCGGTTCCATGGAAATATCGATAAAATGTATAATCTTGGATATTTATTAAACAACAATATATATGGCAGAGTATTGAAAAATGGGCTTGATGAGTTTAAATTTATTAAGGCAAACGCAAGTGGCAAGGCACTGGAAATGTCCGATAATATAAAGCTTGCAATGGATCGGGCGAAAGCAGCTGAAATAGAAAACCTTGAAAATAGTTTGCCGATTTTAGGCACGGTTGTGGCGGCAAGTCCTTTTTTGGGACTTTTGGGAACCGTGTGGGGTATTATGGAAGCATTCCTGGAAATAAGGGCAAGGGGTTCAGCCCATATAATGGTTGTTGCTCCCGGTATTACCGATGCTCTAATTTCTACTGTTTATGGACTCTTGGTCGCAATCCCGGCGCTGGTATTCAATAACCTTTTGCGCAGTCGTATAATCAGGATAGATTCGCAGCTTGATAATTTCATTAGTGAAGCGTTTGCAAATCTTAAAAGGGGATTGGTTGAGAAAGAATAAAGACAGAGGTCTTATTCAAGATTTGAACATAACAAATCTTGTGGATGTGGCATTGACAATTCTTGTAGTATTTATTATTACCGCCCCCATGATGACCCCGGGAATCGATGTGTCTTTACCTAAGACTGATGCTTCATTGCCGCATGATGAAGAAGGTATTACAGTGACAATTAAAGGTGACAAAACTTTGTTCATCGAAAATGAGAAAATCGATTCAAAAACATTTGAGGGAAGTTTAAAAGATATCTTGGCGAAAAAACCACCGGGTATAACTGTTTATCTCCGCTCGGATAAGGACATAGATTATGGTTTTGTGATCGAGATTGTGGGCAAAATGAGGAAGGCAGGTGTAAAAGAATTAGGGCTGGTTGCTGAATTTTCTGCCGGAAAATGAACCGCTTTTATTTTTTTTCTTTTTTGTTACATACAGTACTCTTTTCTACTCTTGGGATTTCCACAAGAAGTAGTTTTAAGAAAGCGCCCAGGATCGAGGTTTACAAAGTGAAAATCGCACCGCTTCCGCAGCCGAAGGTTTCGGGGAAAATGTTAAATAGGCCAAAGCCTAAGGAGAATAAACGTGAAGAAAAATCAGTGCCAGATAAAAAAAAGAAAAGTAAGAGCTCCCAGAGGAAAGGATTGCCCGACGGGTTACCTGATATTATACCGGAAATTTATACAGGTAGCGGTAGAGGGTTCAATTATTCTTATTATTTGAATATTCTTTTGAGCAAAATCGGTCAAAATTGGAACAATCCGTATAGAAACAAAGATGTAATCTTGAAAAGTATCGTATATTTTGAGGTAGATGAGAACGGTTTAATTTCCAATATACGTATTGAGAATGATTCCGGTAATGAAATATATAATGAATCGACGATTCGGGCGGTGGCTCTTACTAAAAAATTACCGCCTTTACCTCAAGAGTTTTCTGATGACTATTTAAAAGTTCATTTGGAATTTTTAACCGCCCGATGAGAAATTTTTTTTCAAGCGATAAACTTATTTTTTTAAAAGTACTGATTCTTGCTGGGATGCCTCTTGAAATGGTTTTCGGTCAGGACGTTTTCTTGCGGCTTACTGATTACGCTGGGGGTAAAATTAATCTGGTAATCGATTCGCTCGATATTCAGGGTACCCCTAAATTCATAAGAGAGGTAAAAAAGATCGATAGAATAATAAAATATGACCTGGATTACTCATTGTATTTTGACCTCTATTCTGATACAACAGTTTTTACTGGTAATTCTGCAAAGAGCGGTGTAGTGCTTAAGATATCGGCTGCCGAGCCAGATTTGATGATTGTTTTACAGGACTCCCGGTCCAAAGAAAAGATTGGTAGTTTTAATTTTCAAATTTCCGATGATTCAAGAAGCTTGGCTCATCAAATTTCAGATTATATTATTGAAATGCTTACAGGGGAAAAGGGCGTTGCTTTAACAAAGATTGTTTTTTCTTATCGTAAGAGTGGTAAAAAAGAACTGGCTTTAATCGATTATGACGGATATA
This sequence comes from uncultured bacterium, assembly GCA_964485935.1. Classification (GTDB taxonomy): domain Bacteria; phylum Hydrothermota; class UBA3072; order UBA3072; family UBA3072; genus JAFGHJ01. Next base: position 2,087 of record CAZALG010000045.1, read on the forward strand.
ATTTTACTCCGCTTACAAAAAATGGAAATTATAATCTTTTTCCCTGTTGGGCAACAGGAGGCAAAAGGATATTGTATTCAAATTATGGTGCCGACCGTTTAGTCCTGAATCTACTTGATCTCACAAAGAGCGATTCAAGGGCAATATTTTCTTATCGGGGGTTAAATTTTGCTCCGGATTACTCTCCTGACGGCACGAAGATTGCTCTAACCATGTCCAAAGATGGTAATTCCGAAATTTACGTCTTAGACCTGGAGAGAAAGAAATTAAACCGTCTCACCAAAAACTGGGCGGTTGATTGTTCTCCTGTTTTTTCGCCGAACAGTAGAGAAATTGCATTTGTTTCAGACCGTAGCGGTATGCCTCAGATTTATATTATGGATATTTATGGTGGTAATGTGCGAAGACTCACTTTTCATGGTGATTATAATACTTCGCCTGCCTGGTCTCCGAAGGGTAGTTTGATTGCTTATGTATCCCGTCAGTCTGACTATTCTCAGCAAATTTACGTGACAGACCCAAATGATTTTTATCCAATCCAGCTAACCTTTAAAGGCAATAATGAAGAGCCATCTTGGTCTCCGGATGGTTTACATATCGCTTTTATTTCCAATCGTACTTACCGATATGAACTATGGACAATGAACTGGGATGGCACAAGACAGCGGAGACTAACTCGCAATATCGTAACCTATGGTCCCGATTGGTCACCGTATTTAGAGTAAAATAGATATTAATAGGTTAGTTCTATAAATAGTCATTGCCTTATTAATGCAATTTCGTTATTTGTGAAAATTAAATATCAAAAATTAAAAAGCAAAATGACATATTAAAATGCAAAATTACCCCGTGCCCTAACCGCAAAAAAACATTTGTGTTGTTCGTTGTTTCTCTTTATTGTTTTTATTTTTGAATTTTGATTTGTAATTTTACATTTTGATATTTGATTTTTGCGTTTTAGAGATTTTGCAGCTATGCGGTATTATTTGTATTGATCTATGTGGAAAATAAAAACCCCTGCTTGAACAAAGAGCAGGGATTTTTATTTATAAATTATAAATTTTTATTGGACATTAATCGTGGCTGAAAGCTTCAAGGATCTGAGCCAATCAGTCGATAGTAATTCTGCACCTGGAAGATCGAACATACCTACAAAATCGAGAGATAAATTCTTTGAAGGTTTCCAGCCAAGTCCATATACATAATTCACATTCTGGTATGTGGTGGAACTTTTGTTTTCTGAGTCAGTATAATTTATGTTTCCAGTAACAGATGATGATGAAGAACCGTCACCATTTTCTGTTGTCGTGGAATCTCTTCCTACCGAAGTGTAGTCGGTTATATAAGTTTGTTCCATATTTAAACCGGTTGACATAGCTCCGAGTCTTATAAACCAATCCTTATTTTTGCCAAAATTCACTTCTACTCCTGCCGGAATTACAATACTATTGGCCTTATTTTTCAATGTGTAAAGTCTATTTGAACCGGTGACGTTAGTTGTCACATAATCGGTTACTTCACCCACTCCGTCACCGTCGTTGTATTCGTAAACATTCATATCTGTTTCATCTAAGTCGTATTCAAGGTTAAGTGAAAAACTATTAGCCATGAGACCCGCTCCAAAGCGGACATTCTCAGATATTTGCCATTCAATTCTGCCGTTTATGCCCATGGCGCTACCGGATACCGATATCGGGGCAGTTTCACTATAGATGCCGAGAGAATTAATTTCAGCTACATCCGTTCCAATCATGAAATTTTGAACTGTACGTTCATGAGAAATTTCCTGATAATCTCCGCTTCCGAAAACCATGCCGTAGCTTCCGCTTACTTCCCATAAAACACCGTATGCATTCTCATCACTGAGTTCCAGAGTAACACCGGCCAAATTGGCTTTGTATTCGTCTTTATCTGTGCCTATAATTGAATCCAGATCGGTTTCTGTCGTGAGAAGATTTGCTGGATCGTTATCAACGAAGGAATACTCAAAACCATCTCCGTTCATTTTTTCGCTGCCCATTATCAAAAAGACATCTCCTCTTAAATCCCAATTCCTGTAAGGTTTTGAGTAGGAAAGAGAGTAAAGACTTGCAGCGGCTGAGCTTGTTAAATTTTCGTTTCCGAATCCTTCCTCTAATTCTAAAACGTCATCATTATTAAGGTTGAAAGTGGTGGCGTATAATGAATCTTCGTATTCGTTTTTGTATTCGCCTGACGAGCGTTTGTATGTAAAAGCGACTTCAGTGCCTTTACCTAATTGTTTGCCGATATTAATCAACATAGTGTTCGCGGGTGAATAAAAACCGTAGGAAGAAATAGAGTATCCAGAACTCAAACGATCCAAAACGTCGTCCGCATCAGAATCCCATTCATTGTTCATTATGTTTTCTTCCATGGAGGTCTCGTTGTCGTTTGTGTTTCCATAAAAAACAGTAACTTTATAATTCTTATATATTGGGCTTGTGGCTCCGATAACAACCGTATTTGCTGAAGCAGAATTATCACCCTGTTCTTCCGTGCCTGTTGCAAGGTTGCTGAGATTGGTGTATATACGAGCACCTTCCACGGCGAAAATATCGGTTCCGTCTATACCATTGTCGAGATCGTCTTCGATAACCTGAGTAGCTTGATGCCTGAATGATTCCAGATTGAGAAAGTCGATAGACATGGGTAACCAAACTTGTGCTTGGATGCTGGATACAAAAAACAAAGCACACACAACTAAAATTAACTTTTTCATAAAACCTCCTTTTTATAGATTTTTCCGCATGTAATTTATAATTATATATAAAGAATAATATGTTTGAAAGGGAAATTAAGTGATTTCTTGGTTTTGTCAATACCTGGAAGAATTTTTGCTCGTTTGAACGACCCACATAAATCAAATCAAAGTCCTTAGATAAAGCTGAATTTGGTCTAAGAATATAAAGTGTAAATCAGTTAATTGGTAAAAAATTCATCGTTTACCAATTATGGCTAACCCTCTGAACTTAATAACTCTCTTCATTTTTTCTTTTGAAATTTTTAGCGGAAAGCAGATGGCTGGTAGCTGAATATTTCTGTTTTCTCTTTAGTTATTAAACGTCGGTAAAAAATGAAAATCAGGGGTTGACAAATTGTGTAAGACTTGTAACATATAAACATATTTAGTGATTCAAATCACAAAATCGAAATATTAATGGAAATATAATGAATATATACTTTTTAAGTGAATCTAAATTAAAGGATTTAATGAATTTGCTGTTTGGGTATGGCAGGGTTTTTGCCTCTAAGGAAGCAGAGGTTGCTTCGAACAGAAATTCTGAGTCTCGTATATTCATACGGGAATTAAATAAAGAATCTTTGACCGATTATCGTATACCCGGATTCAGAGCCTTCGATAATTTTAAATCGTTCGTTTTGCCTGCCCGTTCTAAAATTGCGGATTATCCGAGTGAAAGTTGGGCTGATATTAAAGAAACGAAAAAAAAGAGAGTCCTCGTAGGGCTTAAAGCTTGTGATCTCGCGTCTTTTGCCATCCTCGATAAGGTCTTTCTGGACGATGCTGATTTTGTTGATCCTTTTTATAAAAAAAGAAGGGAATCTTTGATCCTGGTGTCTTCGGATTGTACGTATTCAAGTGATAGTTGTTTTTGTAATCTAATGGGTTATTCTCCTTACCTTGATAAAGGTTTCGATATTAATCTTTCGGAAATTAATGGAGGATATTTAATAGAAAGTGGAAGCGATTTGGGAAATAAAATTTTGGAAGAGTTATCTCTTCCCGACGCGAAGGAAAATCAAATTCTGTCAAGGGACAAAAAGAGGAAAAAAGTAATAGAAAAATTACAGAAAGGTAATTCTGAGTTTAAGAAAGCTTTTTCCAGACCCGATGTCTTGGTCTCGGGAACTTTCGATTCGGACGCGGGATGGGATCTTGGTAGCACTTGCGTCTCCTGTAGTGCCTGCACAAATGTTTGTCCTGTTTGTTATTGCTTTACGCTTTTTGACAGGGAAGGCAAGAAGAAAGAACAATATGAAAGATATATGGTATGGGATTCATGCCAGTTTAAGGGATTTTCTCAGATGGCAGGAGGGATGAATCCTCGTTTTTCTCACATGGACCAGTTTAAAAATAGATATTATCATAAGTTTTTCCGTTTTTACGAAAGATATAACATTTATAAATGTACCGGATGTGGCAGATGTATTGATAATTGTCTCGGGGATATAGATATGAGAGAAGTCCTGTCCGGTGTTTACGGTTCTCTTAAGGTAAAATAGATGGACAATATTTATTATCCCAGACAGGCAAAGTTAAAAAATATTAAGGAAGAGACTCCTACTATAAAAACCTATCAGTTTAAATTGGATAAAAAACTGAAGTTTAAGGCAGGTCAGTTTATGCAGCTTACAGTTCCTGGTGTGGGGGAAGCGCCCTTTACGCCGTCTTCCGCTCCGGGTGCAGTTATGGAAATGGATATAACCATCATGAAAGCCGGTAGAGTGACCGATAGGTTACATGAAAAAGTGAAAAAAGGAGATACGCTTGCATTAAGGGGACCTTTTTGTAAAGGTTACCCAATGGGTAAATTTGAAGGTAAAGAAGTTCTTGTAGTGGGTGGTGGTGTCGGTCTTGCTCCTCTGCGTTCTCTTATTTACGCTCTGTTCGATAAAATAGAAAAGGTAAAAAAAGTTCACATTTGTTACGGTGCCAAGAGCCCGCTTGATCAGTGTTTTAAGGATGAGTATAAGAAATGGGAGAACAAAAAGAGAGTTTCCGTCAATCTTACAATAGATAAGCCTCATCCGGATTGGAAGGGTAATGTTGGTCTTGTGACCTGTCTTCTCGAGAAAAATTCATTGAGTAAAATGAATGTAGATATTCCTAATTCTTATGTCGTTACTTGTGGTCCGGAAGTGATGTTAAAGTTTGTGACATTTAAGCTGCTTGACGTTGGTTTTAAGCCGGAACAGATTTATTTGTCTATGAACAGGCGTATGAGCTGTGGGGTCGGTAAATGTGCTAGATGCAATATCGGTCCTTATTATCTCTGTAAGGATGGACCTGATATGTGTTATGCGGATATAAAGGATTATCCAAATGTCTTCGGTTGAGGAATATAGAACAAAGTGTACATTCTGCTCTGTTCAGGATGATATCATACTGAAGAGAGGGCCAGAGAAAGCGGCATTTTTCGGTGGTAATTCTCTTTTTAAACTTTATTATGACGAGAAGAGTAAAAGAGGTTTATGCCCCAGAGGCAACTTTACTCTCGAACTTTTAAATTCTCCCTATCGTATTAGAAAGGCAGAGCTTTTCGGAGAAGAGTGTTCTCTCGAGGAAGCGATAAAGGACTCTGTTTCGGAACTAAAGAGAATTATTGAGAAAAAGAATAATGTTGCAATTTTGATAAGTGGGAATCATACACTGGAAGAAGCATATCTTGCGAAGAAACTTTCAAATGACTTAAATACCGAACTTTTGGGACTTTTTCCTTTTGAGGACGAAGCTTTATTGTCTGTTAAAAATGATTTTTCTTTTATGACTTTAGGTGAATCGGATGTTGCTATGATCGTCGGGGACGTTTTTTCTCTTTCTCCGACTCTCGCAAGGCCAATACTTGATGCACGTAATAAGAAAAGAGGCAATCGCCTGGTTTCACTGGATATTCTTAAAGGCAGAGTTTCTCTTTTTGCGGAACATTTTAATGTTAAGCCTGGTTATATGTCTTATTTTCTGTCGGTTCTTCTGGATTATTTGGAAGGTAATAGTAAATTAAAATCGAATGAGACTTTTGCAGGAATTTCTATAGCGAGAATAAAAGAGCTGGCAGAGGTACTCAGGAATTCTGAAAACGGCCAGATACTATTTTCCAATATTTATGGACATTTTGTTAATCCATATTCTATTGTCAGTAAACTTTCCAGAATTTCGGAAATTACTGAAAACAGATTTGCGGTTATTCCCATCGGTCAAAACTCCCTTGGTGTTGGCAGAATTATCGGTGGTTTTAATAACAAAAAAATTATGGATGCCTTAAAAGAGAAAAAGATAGAAGGTCTTATTGTTCTTGGCGGAGACCCTTTTGAGTTTATTCCAAAATTCGAGGATATATTCGGGTATTTGAATTTTGTACTATCTACAGCTTTCTTTAAAGGTTCGAATTCGTCCGAGTGTATTATCCCTTCGACTTTTTCTTTTGAGAAAAAAGGGTCTTTTATCTCGTTGGAAGAAAAAATTGTAAACTTAGGTGAGCCTGTTTCTCCCGTTGGAGATGCTGTATCCGATGGAGACTTTGTAAGTGACTTGCTTTCTGCTCTAAGTGGGGCTAAAGTTAAAGCACGAGTTTCTGTTCCAAAAGTGCTTCCTTTTATGAAAGAAACCAATGAGAAGAAACCTTCTTCTTTGACCAATAAAAAATATCCTTTTGTTGCTGTTGGTATGGGATTACCCTTTCATCACGATAGGGGAGAGCTAAGTAGAAGAGTAAAATGGAATCAGCAAAAAAACGAACCTTATGTTTTTATTAATACCGATAGAGTTAAAGAACTTTCACTCGGAGGTAAAGTTAAGATAGAGACACCCAATGGCTCTTCTGTTTTTAGAATCGAGGATTGCGGTAATTTACCTTTTGATATACCAGAGGATATAATTGCCGTACCGGTACATTTTACTGAAAATGCGCAACTCTTCTTGTGCGATTCCGATTCAGATGGTATTATATCTCCGGGAGCAGTCAAGGCAAGGATAGTAAAATGAAGAAGCAAAAAGCTAAAAGAGAAAAAAGAGTTGTTTTAGACGTTGACAGATGTATTTCCTGTCACGCGTGTGACGTTGCATGTTATGAAAGTCATTCGGAAAAATTCTGCCTTTCGCGCTCGAATTTCGATATAACGATAGATTTACCGCTTCATTGTAAACATTGTACTGATGCTTCGTGTGTTGCGGTATGTCCTGTGGAGGCTCTTGAGAAAAGGGAAGACGGTCTGGTTTATCATAATAACTTTAGATGCATAGGATGTCTTTCCTGTACAATTGCCTGTCCTTTCGGTGTTCTTTCAGCAAAAAGGGTACGCCATATTATTTCCAAGTGTGACCTTTGTTATGATATGCTGGAGGAAGGAAAAGAACCAAGATGTGTTCAGACCTGTACCAGTGGGGCGCTCTCATTTGAAGAAATAACTTACGAAGATGAGAATGAGAGAGACCGAGTGGATGCTCGGGTTAAAGCTAAACCATGGAGAAGATTATGAGGTTATTTATTTATTATTTTGTTTTTCCGGGTTTCATATTTGCTTCCGTGGTTGGGCTATTGACAGTCTGGCTCGACAGAAAGGTTTCTGCCAGAATACAGTGGAGATACGGTCCCCCCTGGTATCAAGGATTTGCTGATATTGGCAAGCTGCTTTATAAAGAAGTTATCATACCGGAGGAAGCTTTCGGTTCGGGTTTTATGGCTGCCCCTCTCTTTGGACTTGCTTCGGTTACGCTTGCGATTACGATTCTCTGTGTTTCTTTTTTTGGTATGAGTGAAGGTTTCATAGGAGATATAATAGTTGTGTGGTACTTATTTGCTATACCTGCTATAGCTCTTATTTATATGGGTTCAACTTCCGGTAATCCTTTAAGCTCGGTAGGGGTTTCAAGAGAGATAAAACTGCTTTTATCTTATGATTTGCCTATGATTATCGTTATTGTGATGATGGCTTCGAAAGCCGGCAGTTTTTCGATTGGGGCTATTATGGATTGGCAGAGAGTTAACGGGTCGAATATATCAAGCTGGTCTGGCATTATAGCTTTCGCTGTTGCGATATTCTGTATTCAGGCAAAACTCGGGAGAGTTCCCTTCGATTTGCCCGAAGCAGAGACTGAGCTCGGTTCAGGAATCTTAATGGAGCTTTCCGGAGGAGTACTTGCAGCCTATGAATTAAGTAAAGCCATAATGCTTTTTGGCTTACCCATATTTCTAATTATACTTTTCTGGGGCAAGGGAATTATTGGTGGTATTTTAATGTATTTGTTGATTATCGTATTGCTTATATTGATTAAAAACACTAATCCCAGGGTTAGAATCGACCATGCTATGAAATATTTTTGGGGTTGGATGAGCGGAGCCGCGATTATAGCGGGGATTCTTGCCCATTTTGGAGTTTAAATGGATATTCTAAAGAAATCTTTTAAGAAGTCTATATGGGTCTTCCACTTATCAACAGCTGCTTGTAATAACTGTGATATTGAAGTTTTAGAGCTTCTTACGCCCAGGTATGACGTCGAACGATTTGGTATAAAATTGGTTGGAAGTCCCAGACACGCGGATGCTTTGCTTGTTTGTGGTTCCGTAAATGCGCATGCAAAACCAAGGCTTCTTGAAGTTTACCGTCAGACGCCTAAGCCCTGCCTTGTTGTCGCTTTCGGCTCCTGCGGATGTTCCTCCGGCATATTCAGAGATAGTTACTCGATTGTCGGACCACTTGATAAAGTTTTAAAAGAAGAAGACCCGGACGCGAAGATTGTTTATATTCCCGGTTGTCCTCCGA
>CAZALG010000046.1:0-10569 GCA_964485935.1 uncultured bacterium
ATCTTGCCGTTAACTACTTCCAATCCTACCTATGAGGAATTGAAATACGGGCAATTAAAACGCATGGAGAAATTTAAATTTACTTCCAATCCTACCTATGAGGAATTGAAATTTGTTTTTACTAAGCGTCTGTTTAATCCCAGTTTATCTTCCAATCCTACCTATGAGGAATTGAAATGAAGATAAAACTTTTGAATTGCAAAAGGATAAAGATTCTTCCAATCCTACCTATGAGGAATTGAAATTTCAATACAACAGGGCGGATATAGGAGCTTATGGTTCTTCCAATCCTACCTATGAGGAATTGAAATATTTTACAGGTATGAATGTACGGCAGGCCCTTAATGACTTCCAATCCTACCTATGAGGAATTGAAATCCAGAAGTAAGAAATCCCTTCTTACCTCTCACTTTCCACTTCCAATCCTACCTATGAGGAATTGAAATGCTTTTCGCCATCGCAAATGCATCGACTATCCCTAAACTTCCAATCCTACCTATGAGGAATTGAAATATGGGATTTTATCAAAATTTTGCAACAGTAACCACCTTCCAATCCTACCTATGAGGAATTGAAATCCGGATGTGCTTGCAAGAGGACTCGAGGTATTAATAGCTTCCAATCCTACCTATGAGGAATTGAAATTCTTGCAGATTCAGGCGGAGAAACAGCCGATACTGTCTTCCAATCCTACCTATGAGGAATTGAAATGGGTTATTATCTCGTGCCGACCGAGTACTACGCTGACTTCCAATCCTACCTATGAGGAATTGAAATAAAAATATTAAAGAGATTAAGCCATTATGGGGAATTCTTCCAATCCTACCTATGAGGAATTGAAATCATAAATTCTTATGTGTGCCGTATAAATAAAACCTACTTCCAATCCTACCTATGAGGAATTGAAATTATTATATATCTCATTTATTAAACAAGCCATTTTTAACTTCCAATCCTACCTATGAGGAATTGAAATTTTTATATTTTTGTTCAGTCATTCTTCTCCTCCTTCTTCCAATCCTACCTATGAGGAATTGAAATAAAGCCAGTACGCGTTACCAGTAAGATTGAGATGCGCTTCCAATCCTACCTATGAGGAATTGAAATTATTTAAACCCCTGAAGGTATCTGTGGAAAGTGAGACTTCCAATCCTACCTATGAGGAATTGAAATTGTGAATAAAGGCTTTAAAATCCGCTAATACAATCACTTCCAATCCTACCTATGAGGAATTGAAATTTGCTTTAGCCACTTCTCCATTAAACCATGTAACAACTTCCAATCCTACCTATGAGGAATTGAAATCCATTAAACCTATACCAATACTTCTTGTGAAACACGCTTCCAATCCTACCTATGAGGAATTGAAACCGGGATAGCAAAGAGAGAGAAGCTTTGGTTTTGAGTTCCGGTTTTATAGTTTCGAGTTAAAGAAAGCAATAAAACCCTGTATCTCTGTATGAGATTAATCCGGTGTTGTGAGTGGGGGTTAAAAAACAACATTAAATTTGGGGTGTGGTGCGGCTCTGTGTTCTCTGTGTGTTCTTTTTTTCTCTGTGCGCTCTGTGGTAAAAACTTGGAGTGGGGTGGGTTGATTTTCATATAATTAAAGTTAACTTAAGGTCAAAAGGAGAAACCGAATGTGTCTCGCAATACCTATGAAGCTCATAAAAATCGAAAAAAATAAAGGCATAGTCGAGCTTTCAGGAGTAAAAAAAGAAATCAGCTTAGACCTTCTTAAGGAAGTCGAAATAGGAGACTATCTTATAATACATGCCGGTTTCGCCATAGAAAAACTAAATGAAGAAGAAGCAAAAAAGACACTCGCAATCTGGGAAGAAATCGCTGAAGTCCAAAAACAATGAAATATATAACAGAATACAGAAATAAAAACTTATCCCTTAAAATAGCTGATAAAATAAACAAATCTTTAAAAGGATATAAGGGAACGATTTCTTTGATGGAGGTCTGCGGAACGCATACTCATTCGATTTTCCGTTCCGGTATTATGAGCCTTCTTACAGATAAAATAGAACATCTTTCGGGTCCGGGCTGTCCGGTATGCGTTACCCCGAATAAATATATAGATACGGCAATCGCTTACAGCCGCCTTCCGGACTTAATAATAACAACTTTCGGAGATATGATTAAAGTTCCGGGTTCATCGTCCTCTCTGGAAAAGGAAAAGGCAAATGGGGGAAAAGTAAAAATAGTTTACTCCCCTCTTGAAAGCCTTGAAATCGCACGAAATAATCCTGAGAAAAAAATTGTTTTTCTCGGCGTTGGTTTTGAAACCACCGCCCCTCTGGTTGCCTCAACAATCCTCAAGGCGCATGAAGAAAAATTCGAAAACTTTTTTGTTCTTGCGGGAAATAAACTAATTCCTCCTGCCATGAAGGCACTTTCAGAAAGCGGGGAGATAAAAATAGACGGCTTTATTTGCCCCGGGCATGTAAGCGCCATTATAGGAGAAAAGCCCTATCAACCAATAGTGGAAAAACACGGCATTCCTTCTGTTATCGTTGGCTTCGAGCCTATTGACCTTCTGGAAGGAATCGAAATGTTGGTGAGACAAATAACGGAAGACAAAAAGCACAAAGTCGAAAACCAATACAGAAGAGTCGTACGCATGGGAGGTAATGAAAAAGCTCTTTCTCTTATGAATAAACTTTTTGAGATAAAAGATTCAGAATGGAGAGGGCTCGGCTTGCTGCCAAAATCAGGGTTATACATAAAAAATGCTTACTCGGAATTCGACGCGGAAAAGAAAATAAATGTAAAAGTCGAAAAAACAAAAGCTCACCCAAAATGTATATGCGGAGAAGTGCTATGCGGCACGAAAAAACCTTATGAGTGCGATTTGTACGGCAAGCTCTGCACTCCCGAAAACCCCATCGGTCCCTGTATGGTATCCTCGGAAGGCACCTGTGCCGCATATTACAAATTTAAGAAATAATGAAAAAGAAAAATATGAAAGACAGTAAAATTTTACTTTCTCACGGAAGCGGCGGCAAAGCGATGATTTCTCTTATAAAGAAACTAATGCTTGATAAATTTGACAATCCAACTCTCAACGAACTAACCGATTCCGCTGTATTAAAGTCTACAGGAGAAAAAAACTTATGCTTCACAACAGATTCCTACGTTGTAAATCCACTTTTCTTCCCGGGCGGAGATATAGGAACTTTAGCCATAAACGGTACTGTTAATGACCTTTCTGTAATGGGAGCAAAACCTCTCTATATCTCATGCTCTTTTATCATCGAAGAAGGTCTTGACCTTGACATTCTGGATAGAATCACGACGTCCATGGCAAAATCGGCCAGAAGAACTGAAGTAGAAATCGTTACGGGGGACACAAAAGTTGTGGAGAAGGGAAGTGCCGATAAAGTGTTTATAAATACTTCAGGGATTGGCATTCTACAAAAAGAGTTATTTCTTTCCAAAAACAAGATAAAAGCCGGAGACAAAATTATTATAAACGGAGAAATCGGAGCCCATGGTTTGGCAGTAATGAGTAATAGAGAGAATTTCAAAACGGACATAAAAAGTGACTGCGCTCCTCTATGGGGTTTAATAGAAAGTATGCTATCGGTAGGGGGAGTGAAGTTTATGCGGGATCCGACGAGAGGCGGAGTTGCCGCTGTTTTATGCGAAATCGCAGATATTGCCAATTTTGGGATCAAAATCAAAGAAGAATCTCTACCCATTCACGAAAACGTATCTTCTTTTTCGGAAATTCTTGGGCTCGATCCGTTCTATATAGCAAATGAAGGCAAAGTTATCGCCGTTGTAACCGAAGAGAAAACTTCATCTATTCTTACCAAAATGAAAAAACACCCCCTGGGAAAAGAAGCTTCCATAATAGGAGAAATAACCGAAAAAAACAAGGGGAAAGTTGTACTTGAAACAGCTATCGGGGGAAAAAGAATAATTGACCGACTCGTAGGCGATCAACTCCCTCGCATCTGCTAAATAATAAATGTTAATAAGAAAAGATGCGATAATCCTCAAAAGTTATAAATTCCGCAATACAAGTAAAATAATTCACATAATGTCTTCAGCTTCCGAGCGCATCTCTCTGGTCGCAAAAGGAGCGAGGCGAACAAAGTCACAATTCGCCGGTAACATAGAACCTTTAAATCTGACTCAGCTTGTATATTATATAAAACCGGGCAAGAGTTTAGGAACATTAAAAGAAGCAAACATCAAAAACGGCTATCAATACTTGAAAAAAGATTTATACCGGTTAAATATCGGCTGGAGCCTGATATGGGTGGGAAGAAAAATTCCCTCCCCAATGAATGGTCTTTTTGGGCTGGAAAAAAGATCTCTTTCGTTCCTCGATAGAGGTTTTAAGGAAGAAGTTTTAGTCTACTTTTTTCTTTCCCTTTTTAAGCTTCAGGGCATTCCGCCCGAGATTAACAAATGCATAACATGCGGTTCAAAAGAAGTATATTGTTTTGACATAGAAGAAGGGGGTACGAAATGCAAAAACTGCGCGACAAAAATATCTCACTTTTTTACTCCTTTAAAGGAAACGATTGAAGCTCTCAGAAAAGGAAGATTTCAAGTCTGGGAAACAGTAAAAGAAAAAGATAAAAAGGAAATACTACAGATTACTTTTAAATACGGTCTTTATCATTTAGGAGACTGGGTAAACCGCATAACAGAGATATTACCGTTTGAAATTACTCCATAGGAACGACTATGCTCCCAGTCCCCAAATATAGCAAGTGTCTTTTCCCCGTCCCTGTACAAATAAGTCTTATGAAAATGCCCCATTATGACTGCGTCGAATCCTTCTGAAAATTTCTCCAACGCAAACCTTACAAAAGCTTCGTCACTTAATTTGAGATCTCTGGAATTTTCTTTAGAAAACTTTGATAGAGCTTTCGCCATCTGCAAACCCAACTCAGGATGAATCAAGGAAAAAAGTGCCTGTGAAAATCTGTTAGCTAAAAATTTCTTTGCCATAAAATTGCCATCCATTTCATCTCCATGCTGCACCAGCATTCTTTTCCTTCCAATCTTAACCGTTTCAGTTCCGCGGTGTTTAACAATTCCGAGTTCCTCGATAAAGTCACCTATCCAGAAATCATGATTGCCTAGCCAGTAGTGAATATTAATACCCTTCTCCGCAGTTCTTTTCAATTCAAAAAGTATTTGAAAAAAGCTCTTAGGAATAAAGGATTTATATTCAAAATAAAAATCAAAAATGTCTCCCAGTAAAAACAATTCATTTCCTTCTTTAATTGCTTTTTCAAGAAAAGAAATGAATGTTTCGATTTCTTCTTTATCTGACCAATCCTGGAAATGAGTGTCTGAGACTATGAATACTTTCTTGTCTTCTGGAATCTCCAACATTTATAATATATTTGTCCGTCAATCTATTGTTTAAACTCCGTTTTCATCTCACCAATAAGTCTTATAGCTTCTTCAAAGTATTTTTTATCGACGAGGTCATTTAAAAGTTTCTTGTATCGCTTTTCTTTAGACGCGCTTCCTCCTTTATCTTCAATTGTTTCCAGAGGATTGGATTCTGAGTCGGAAGACCTTTCAAAAAGACTCTTTTCTTCCTCATCAAGTGCATCTAAAATGCCTTTCTCTTTTTTTTCTTCTTTTTTTCGAGTTTCCTCTTTTTTAAAAATTTCTTCAAAAGGAGATTTATTCTGCTCCATCAAGCCTCCTTATCTTTGTATAATTTTAACTTTTCTCCTACATCTTTCAATGTAGGATCGAGTTCAAAGGCCTTCTCCCAGTTTAAAATAGCCTTGTCTATCAATTCCTTCTGCTCATAAGCATAACCCAAATTCGCATATGTTATCGCTTCTAATTCATCTTTTTTGCTTGCCTCTTTAAAAATTTCAATCGCCTCATCTATATTTCCTCTTTCAAACAATATAAGCCCCATACCAACCTGAGCTTCAACCATATCAGGTTTTTCTTCCAAAATCTTTTCAAATATCTTCCGGGCATCTTTTTGTTTTCCATCTTTTGAAAGTGCGGTAGCAAGATTTGCCAGTATTTCAGGGGCGGAATCATCTAAAAGAACCGCTTCTTTTAGTTGCCGAATTGCCAATTCTACTTTTCCTACATAAAAGTTTTTTACAGCCATATCGCTGAGCCTGCGTGCTTCCTCTTTATTTCTTCTCTTGTCAAATTTCTCCCTTTCTCCTTTAAACTCTTCCACATATTTTCCTACCAAAGAAGATAGTTCCTTTAATCCCTCTGAAGACTCTTTGAATTGCAAGTACATTTCCTCAAAAACTTTCTGCAAAGTCTCCCTTAGAGCATTAATTTCTTCTTTAAACGAGAGCTCTAATTTTTCAAAAACTTCGCTAACATGAGTCAAACCATCACTTACAACATCCGCTGAATTATCAATTTTCTCAGCCAATGTTTTCTGAAGTTCCTCTGTCTTTTCCAGTAATTTCTCAGGGCCACTCTTAACCTCATCCGAAAGACTATCCAGTCCGGATTGTACAACATCTTTCAGAGAAACAAATTCTTCTTCGAGTTTAACATCCAATTCCTTTGAAAATTTTTCGAGAATTGAAGAAACTTCTCCCAGCTTGACATTAAGCAAAGACCTCAACTCATATTGATCGTTATGTTGAGATTTGCTGAGGCTTCGCAAAACCTCAATTGTTTCACTTCTGCGCTTATTTTTTTCATCAACAGAAGATTTTTTCTTGTTCTTACTAATCTTTTCTGAATCCATATCTTTTTTTTGCTTTTTCCCTTCTGCCATAAAATATCACCTCCTTATAAGAGGCCTTATCCTTTTGTACTTTTCTGTTGCTTCTCGTAGCATCGAAGATACATACAACTTCTTCTCCATGGGATTCATCTCTGTTTTTGAAAGGAGGCTTAAAGCAAGCTCTGCATTACCGCTATAAAAAGCGAGCAATGCTCTTTTCTTAATGAACTCTTCTCTTGATTCTAAACTTGTAAGACGCTGGTACGCACTCCAATAATCTCCCAGCTCAGCTTCTAAATCACTCAAAAGGACCTCTTTCTTTTCATCTTCTACTTTTTCTATCTCTTCAAATGCCTTTTCAAAGTTTTTTAATTTAATGTATAAAAGAACTCTTTCTTCGGGAATATCTGTCAATTTAAGTCTGTCTAGCAGAACCTGTTCCCTTATTTCCTGTATTTTTTCTATACTAACTTTAGCCTTTTTCCCCAGAAACCACAAGAGCACTTCTTCTTTTTCGCCAAGGTCTTTAATTTTTTCCAGATAAAAACCGGCCTTTTCCTTATCTCCGGCGATAAAGTAAAGGTAAGCTCCTTCTTTAACAATCTCTTCGTTATCCGAATATTTATCGAGTAATTGTTCATAAAAAGGTAACTGTTCCTTTATATCTACATCCTTCATATATTGGATCGCTTTATCCCATTCCGAAAGAGCGAGATTAACCCTAATAAGCAAAGGTATCATCTCTTCATCTTCTGGATCAATAATCTCTTTTATCTTTTCGGCAACCTCTGGAAAATCATCGAGCAATCCTTCCATTTCGACTTGACTCTTCTCTTTATCTCCAACTTGATAGCGAATCCTAGCGAGAGCGAGACGGATAGGCAAAGGAAAGGCTTCTTGAAATAAGCTCTCAATTTCTTGCAATAAATATTTCCCCTTCTCCTCTGAACCGTCGAAAAATTCTTCTATTATACCAATAAGAGGTGCATTACGCTCTTCGTTTGCATAAATTTTTAATAAATTGCCAACTAATTCTTTTGACAGCTCTACTTTAGGGAGTAAAGCACCTATTTCCTCAACCATTTTGTCTCGCTTTTCCTCATTGGTCCAATAAGCTTCAATAAAATACTCCAACGCTTGTTCCACATGCCCCAAATCCTTCTCGATACCTGCTCTTAAAACAACTATGCTTTTTTCAACATTTGGGTCTTCAAACTTTTCCAACGCTGCCACTGCCGCGCTTTTGAGTTTGGGGTCAAAACGAATACCTTTTTCTATTTCCTCAATACCTGACAAATCCCCAAGGAGAAGCTTAACTTTTCCGTAAAAAATCCTGAGCGCGGCATGAATCGGGGCAATATCGATAAGTTTCTCACATTCTTCCCTCATTACCTCAACCATATTCTGATTTTGCGCAAGAGCTGATTCCAAACATCGAACCGCTTTATCTACATTGCCTACTTCTCTATATAGTCTATAAAGAGTCATAAGCGCCTCGTACTCAGCATTACCCTCTTCTTTTATTTCTTCGAGTACCTCGATTGCTTGTTCCGAAAGCGAATTATCTAATCCTACGGCTCTTCTAATAAGACCCGCCGCATTTGACAAATTGCCGATTTTTGAATTTGCCTTTGCCAGAGAGAGCATTAACTCCGGTTGTTCTTCTAATTCTAAACTTTCTAAAACCTGCGAACCCCATTTAATGGCTTCTTCATAATAATTGTTTTGAATCAAAATTTTTGTAAGTACACGCGAAATAGCCTCGTTTTTTTCTCTTTTCTTTACTTCATTTATCAGAAAAGTAGTTACTTCGCCGACATAATCGGGAAACTCTCTCGCTGCATTCTCTATCTCCCGGCACCCCTTTTCAAACTCACCCTTATGAAAAAACAAAGAAGAAATAAGTTTTCTTATCCTGGGTTCTTCTCGATAACCCTGAAGATAGGTTATAATAAAATTAAATCTTTCCAGATCCTCATCTATAGCTTCCTTATAACTGCTCTCTGCTTTATCTAACTCATTTGATAATCGGTATAATTCAGCTAATGCGAAGGGATACGTAAAAGGAGG
Source organism: uncultured bacterium (assembly GCA_964485935.1). Lineage (GTDB taxonomy): Bacteria > Hydrothermota > UBA3072 > UBA3072 > UBA3072 > JAFGHJ01. Next base: position 8,774 of record CAZALG010000046.1, read on the forward strand.
GAAATCCTGTCTATCCAGATTCTTGTAAAACTTTAGGAACTGCTCGGAGAATTCCGGTTTTGCCTTTACTCTTTTATCAAATTCGGTTAGAATAATAGGGATACAATCAGCCTGCTCAGAAATTATCAAATTAACTTTCTCCGCAATCTCCTCTGGTCTATCCGGAATTTGAAGCATTAAAGAAATAATTTCTCCTTCGGTGCTCACGGGATTCTCTTGTTTAAATTTTTGAAGTTCCTCTTTTATTTGCTCTGTTTTTTCGGGATCTAAAGACAATTCTTTGTAAATTTGAAGGGCCGCTTCAGTTTCACCTTCTCTTGAAAGCAATCTGGCTTTTAAGAGTAAAGTCTCCGCCGGAAACTCCTTTCCTTCAAACATTTGATTCAAATTCTCGAGTATTACAGATGACGCCGAAGGAGATTTCTCAAAAGCCCTATCAAGAAGCGTCACTACATCCTCTGTCCACCCAAGTTTACTATAAACATTTGCCATGTCAAGAAAATTATCTATACCCGAAGGAAGTTTCTTTTCAAGTTTTTTTACTGTTTTCCCTATCTCTTCATCAGCCTCGATTGAAACTGCAGCGAGAAATTCCTTTAACCCTTCTGCATTTCTGTCCTTTTTTATATAAGCCTCGGCTAATTGTTTGTGAATTGCAGGACTGTCAGGATCCTTCTTAACCATTTTCTGATACTTCTTTATGGCATCATCTACCTCAAAATCTTCTAAAAGATCCAGCGCTTTTTCTTCTTTTCCTGACTCAATTAATAATTCACTTAAATAATCAACAATTTCTTTCGATTTCTTTTTATCCCCGTAAGAAGATAAAATTGAAATCACTTCTTCCTGGAATTCAGGCTTTGTATTTACAGCTTCACGGAGTTTAGAAACTCCTTCTTTATAATGTTTATCCTTAAACAAAAAATTACCCAAACCCAATTTCAGATACGCATCCCCATAATTTTCTCTTTCTGCTCTTCGCAGTTCTATACTGAGATTTTGAATTTCTTCAGGCTTTTTTTCCAATATTATTCTAAAAATTCTTAAAGTCTCTTTGCTGTCCCTGCCTTCTTTCATTATTCCATATAGATAAAGATGCGTGAGATCTCTAGCACTAAACTCCGATTTGTTAGTAAGAATGTTTTTGACAACCTGTTCCTCTCTCTTTATAAAAGCCTCTTTACTTTCCTCGCTCATCTCCCTAAAAAGGTCGTAAACCCCTTCAAAGTCAATCTTTTCCACCCATTTCTCCATAAGATATTCAGCGAGTCTATCAGGTTTACCTCTACCGTAAAACAAATCCTCCACTTCACCTACAACTTTCTTTTTCGCTTTAGCGGAAAGCGCGGCTCCTTTTTCTGCCCAGATAATTACTTCGTTTAATTTGTCTACAGCATGGTATAAGTGCATAATTTCAAGAATAAGGGGAAGATCTGACTCCTCATTTCTTAAAGCGTTTTGCAATATTTGAACAGCTTTAAGAGAATCTCCTTTAGATGCTACCCTTCGGGCTTTATCAATTAGATTAGACTGATCGCCAAAACTAAACATAGCCAAAGTAGAATATAACAAAAACAAAAAGTAAGTCAAGACTTCTTGTCAAACAAAAAAAAGAATAACCAGACTAATATTCGGCTATCTCGGTACGATTTTTCCCTTCTCTTTTTGCATTATATAAACCCCTATCAGCAGCTGCTATGAGGTCCGTTTTATTATGCGCGTGCTCTCCAAGTTCGGAAACGCCTATAGAAACCGTAATTTTGAACTTAACATCATCCGGGGAAACAAACACTTTG
>CAZALG010000047.1:0-10519 GCA_964485935.1 uncultured bacterium
GAAAAATTGGCGCAAAGCCTGCTTTACGATTTCACTTTTGCTGTTTTGTAAACTTTTGGAAAGTTCTTCCAATTTTTTCTTTAAATCTTTAGTTAAACTGACCGAAATAACTTCTCTCATTTTTTCCTCCTGTATTACAATTTAATAAAATTATTTCTTTTGTCAAGGGTTGAATTTACAACGGAGACACTTCTCAGTATTTAATTGTAAATTGCAAATTGAAAATTTAAAAACAGAATAGGACGCAGATTTACCCGATATTTTGTCACAATGTCAAGCACCGTCCCCATTTGTCACTCGTCCCCATTTGTCACTTTGGCAGAGAAGCCGGCAGGCGTTTATTCTGTAAAGATAAACATGAGCGGCAAATCAGCCGGCGTTTATTTCCTCAGGATGGAAGTAAACGATAGGAAGTTTATCGGAACTCGCAAATTCACGTTGATGTAATTAAAATATTACCTCGTAGTTGGTTGGTAAAGTGTAAACGAAAAAAGGCGGGGAATACCCGCCTTTTTTATTCTCCTTAAATTTCCTCTTTCTACTTTAACTCGTTTGCTATCTGATACTCTTCTCTGAAAGCCCTGAATCTTTTATTTATTAATTTCATTTTTTAACCTCCGTTTATTCAGTTAGACGCGTACTTATTGAGTATGTTTCAGGTTTGTCTTTTTTGTTTTTATTTTGACTGATGACTCGCGACTGGAGACTGTTGACTAATTGCACCTTTTCACATTTCAAGATCTGACCCTGTTTATATATTCTAAAAAAAACCACACCAACAAACCAGTCATTTAAAGCATTTGACATTTTGAGTTTTTTTCGTATAATAATAAAAAAAGGAGAGTTGTATGAAATACGTATCAAAACTTACTTTAGTTTTTATTCTTGGGAGTGTTGGTTTATTTGCACAATTAGTTCGTTACAAGTCCAACGCTGCGTTGCGATAATGTTTCGGCAGTTGAAACTTGATGTTCGGCAATAAATAAAGGGGGAAGACATGAACGATCCAGGTCAAGGTGTCAAGTTCAAGGTGCAGGAGTTGACAGACGGCAATACGTATCAGGTCTATACCGCTCCCAGCCGCAGGCAGGCACTCGACTTCCTACGGGCCAAAGAGGTAAAGAGGGAGCGAGAATACCTCATAGTTGAAACGCCGGAAGGCAATTTCGGCAAAGACCTCATCATGATTTTCCACGAAGGCAGTTCCGAGAAGATCGAGTTCGGAATTCGCCTCGCGCTGCCTAAGCTTACCAAATCCAAGACCCACTGCACAAGATGTGGGTACCCCGTATTGCCTGCTGGCGCAGGGATCCCAGGGGCAAAGGAGTGGATACTTCTCGATGAGATGAAAGAGAAAGGAATTGGTTTTCGCTGCTCCGAGTGCGGTACCGCCTGGTGTCCATTCTGTGTGCCCGCCGAAGATCCGAGAAGTGTGAATTGTGTGGTGGTCCCATGAGTATTTTTCGAGAGTAGGTCAGCGAACATCTGCGGTCCTGTTCGCCGCAGTGGACGAAAACAGAACAGAAAGGAGGTAGAAACATGTGGTGGATTATAGTCATTGTCGCGGCAGTAGTAGTTGTTATCGTAGTGCTCGTGGCGAAGGTGGTGGGTGGAGGGTACTCTGGTGGTGGAGACACGATCGAATGTCCCCATTGCCATCGGTCAATTCGGGAGCCCGCAAGGAGGCGTACAGGTGCTGACATCGATCTGTATGAGTTCCCGTGCCCAAAGTGCCATAAGATGATCTATGTCAAAGCGGGCGGTCGATGAGATAACGGACATCGAGTGCCGAACCATCGCATTGAGAGCGACGAGGTATGGCGCGGATTTCAAAAAAGGGAAAGGAAATGAAATTTTTAAATTGGTAGTTCTATCACGCTTAACAGAAGAGAAAAAGGACTGCATATTGTGAACTACTACAATACTTAGTTTTTTTATACTGAGCCGACTAAGGCTTATACCTCTGGCAGGAGTGAAAACTCCTGCCACTTTTTTATCCACCACTTTATGTTTAAATTGATAGTTGCCGGAAAGGAATATCGGAGATACATTCCCCACCTACGCCCCACTTTGGCCGGATTTAGCAGCTGGATCACTTTGCGGCCGATAAGAGGATTCCCCACTGGCCATCCACTTTTAGGGTTGAAGTAGGGGAGACGTGAATTATAAATTATTTTGTTATCTTATGACGCTTCTAACACCTAAGTTTTTTGCTATCTGGTATTCTGCTCTATATTGTTCGAATCTTTTATTTGTTAATTTCATTTTAACCTGCGTAATTTTTAATGTTTTTTCCTCGAAACTCTAAACTCGAAACACGAAACTTTAGTTAAATTGTCAAGTGTTGAGATGCGACCCCAGAAACACGACCCCAGAAACACCAGAAACGTAAAAAAGTTTATTCTGCGATGCAGCTATCTTCCGGATAGCTATAATCTTCTCCGTCGATTCTTGCATCAAAACTTAGTACATCACCGTAAGTCAAATCACCTTCTTTTTTGATATTTGTAAGCTCGATATAGTGGTTCTTGCCATTCTCGGTAAATTCAAGTCGATACCAATCGGTAAAGACTGAACTCAGGTTGATATTCTCATCATCACCCTCGCCCCATGCATTATGCACTGTAACCCAGGATCCCTCTACCTCGAAACAGGCTATTCTGGGATTTCCACATCCACTCATACAAATTAGCCCGACCGATACCACTATTGCTAACAGTATTTTTTTATAACCCATTTCATACCTCCTTTTAATGGTTTTGACATTATTATATAACATACTGAAAAAAATATTCATTGTCAAGGAAGGTAATTGATTGTTAGTGGGATGGCATTTTTAGGATATGGGATTTGGGGGTTAGTGTAGAGAAGACCGAAGACCGTAGTTGGTAATATACTAACGAAAAAAGGCGGGGAATACCCGCCTTTTTTATTCTCCTGTTTTTTTTGTTACTATTTGACTACTTTCCCATTTTACTATTTAACTGATCCGTAGGATCTCTAATTTAAGTTTTTTGCTATCTGGTACTCTTGTCTATAGTGTCCGAATCTTTTATTTGTTAATTTCATTTTTAAACCTCCGTTTATTTATAAAGTTAGACGCAGGGAGGGGAATTTTGTTTCAATAGTTATTGAACACAGATTTCCAGGATTTTTTTTGTTGTTTACTCGAAACTCTAGTTATAGGACGCAGATTTTCAGGATTTTTTGTTGACATATTTTATTTTTTTATTATGATTTACATTATGATAATTTTAATTTTCTTAATTGGAGGTTTGTTCTCATCTTCAAAGGATACTACGGGTATAAGTTTTTTAAGGGAATATGATCCCGAATATCTTTCCTATCATCATCTTTCTGTTGGTCTGAATGAATATGGATATCTCAGTAGTAATTCATATAATTCGGTAGACGTATATGGCGATTTTTATTATTACAGGAGAGTTTATTCCAGAAGCAAAGATTTTTATTTTTGGGTTCAACCATATCAATATTTCTATTTTTACGAGGGTGACTTTTCTTCGTCTTCCAGGGGATATATGAGAGGTACTTTTCAATGGTATCCTCTTTCCCTTCCTCTTTTTACCCTGATTCAGGGAGATCTGCATGGCGATTATTCGAAAAGGAGGGGGACCGATATTTTAAAAAGCGGAATGGCAGAAGTTGAGGTGGGTTTAGGTTTTGGTAGAATTATTCCTCTTTATGATGCTTATAAAACACTCAAAATAGAAGAAGAATTGATTGATTTGGGAGAACTTTCCGGAAAATTTGACAGGAGAGAGCTTGAGGAGATTTCCGAACAGATTATAAGAAAGGGAAAATACCTGGATGAACGTAATTTTTGGAGGGATTTAGATTCTATTGTAACAGAAACGGAAAATTTTAAAAATGATAGATTGAACGCGGTTTCTGCCATTAGGATAAATAGAATATTAGGAACTAATTTGAAAACGAGGTTGAGCGGTTTTTCTTATCTGTCCGGAGTTGATAGAGGATATGAAACGGGTCTTTATTTGGGCTGCCATTACCGTTATTACCGACATATTGATGAGAGTGAAGATGAAGATTACACGAATAAAGAAAAAGAGATATACACCGGAGTCAGATATGATGTTGCTCACCCTATCTCAGTAAAACTTCATCTATATGGACATTCCAGTGGCGAGGCGTATCTTTCTGATTCCCTGGGATTCAAAGAGATTAATCTTAAGGTAGGATTAAACTACGAGATTTTTAATAGTTTCCTTTCCGATTTCAGTATTGAATATATAAGCAGTAAGAGTAGATATTCGACCTGGAGTAGTAGAGACCAGGAGAACATTGGTTTTCATTGGAGGAATATTTATTATATCGATTATAAACTGTCAATTTCTGTTAATGGTTCTTTTTCCTATCTTCTTAGAAGAGGAGATGACAATACTGATCTTTTTAGGGGTTCGCTTTCTACTTCCTTCGATTACCATTTTTTCTAAAATAATCTAATATAATTCCTAAACCAGAAAGCACACAAAGAAAAACAACAAATAACACTAATAGCACAAATTTTTTGTAGGGTTTTTACTCGAAACTCTAAACCCGAAATACGAAACTCTAGTTCACACAGAGTACACGGAGGTTTTTTGTTTGTTCTTTAACTAAATCCTAATCCCTAAATCCTAAATCCTAAAAATTGCCACGAAAAACACTAAATACACTAAATTTTTTGTTGTTTTCCTTCCTAACTTCCTAACGCTCTAACATTCTAACTAAAAGAATTAATTCAAAATTGTTAGTTCTGATACTGTCAATGTCAAATCCTTGACAGAATAAGAAAGAATTCTTATACTGGCTTATATCTTAAATAAATAGTGTTTTAAAAATTCAAGGAGAAATAATGGGTAAAAAAATTATCGTAGCAATATTTATTGTTTTATTCTTAAGTCGGGTATCGGTTTTTGCTGTCGAGCCTCAGGATTCTAATGCTCTTGTTGCTTTATATGATAGTACGAATGGAGACAGCTGGACCACTAACACCTACTGGAAATCCGACTCGGCAGTATCAAAATGGTATGGTGTAACGGTTACCGGTAATAGAGTAACGAGTTTAAGTTTGTGTAATAATAATTTGGTAGGAACTATTCCGCCTTCAATTGGTGATTTAGATAGTTTAACAGCTTTGTTGCTTTGGGACAACCAGCTAACCGATTCGATTCCTCCGGAGATTGGCAATCTTACGAGTTTAACATTTTTAGGTATTTCTGACAATCAGCTAACGGGTTCGATTCCCCCGGAGATCGGCAATCTTATAAATTTGGAAGAATTGTATCTTTCTAGCAACTCGCTAAGCGATTCGATTCCACCGGAGATTGGAAACCTTACGAATTTAGAAAAATTAATCCTTCATAACAATCAGCTAACGGGTTCGATTCCCCCGGAGATCGGCAATCTTATGAATTTAACAGATTTGAACCTTTATTACAACCAGCTAACGGGTTCGATCCCTGCGGAAATAGGTGGTCTTACGAATTTAATAGGTTTGTACCTTTATTACAACCAATTAACGGGTTCGATTCCCCCGGAGATAGGCAGTCTTACGAATTTAAGGTATTTGTCTCTTTTTTACAACCAGTTAACGGGTTCGATTCCCCCGGAGATCAGCAGTCTTACGAATTTGAGAAGTTTGTACCTTTTTGACAATGATTTAGTAGATTTACCTTCTTTGTCGGCATTATCTTCATTGGAATATTTAGAAATTCAAAACAACAAATTCACATTCGAGGATATCGAACCCAATATTGATGTGCCGAATAGCGGATTTACGTACTCACCGCAGGATAGTGTCGGAGAAACACAGGACACAACCGTTAATAAGGGTTCGAGTCTTACCGTTTCTGTTTCTGTCGGCGGAGAATACAATCTATATCAGTGGAAAAAGGATGGAGGCACTATTTCAGGAGCGGAAGATAGCGTTTATACGATGGATCCTGTCGATTCAGATAATGCCGGCTCTTATATCTGTGAAATCACCAATTCGGCTGCTGGAGCGCTAACGCTTTATTCCAGACCCATTAACGTGAGTGTTAATGATACGTTTATGATAGTCACCTCTCCCAATGGAGGAGAAAACTGGCAGGTTGGAAGCAGTCATAATATTACCTGGACATCGGCTGGAACGAGCGGAGCCGTAAAAATCGAATACTCCACGAACAATGGTTCGGACTGGGAAGAAATTATTGCCAGCATACCCGACACAGGGGTTTATTCCTGGACAGTACCTAATAAACCCTCGTTTAGTTGTCTTGTTATGATAACCGACACAAATGGTAGTTTATCGGATACAAGTGATTCAGTATTTAGGATTTCACCAGTGCCGTTTGTTACAGTAACCTCCCCCAACGGTGGGGAAGACTGGAAAGTGGATAGCATTTATAATATTACCTGGGGTTCCGGAGGTACAAGCGGTACTGTAAAAATCGAATATTCCGCGAATAATGGTTCGGACTGGGAAGAAATTATTGCCAGCACACCGGATGACGGGACTTATTCCTGGACCATTCCGAGTACGCCTTCCTCCAGCTGTCTTGTAAGAATCTCAGATACAGACGGTAGCCCCTCGGATCAAAGCAACGCGGTGTTTACGATATCGTCTATGCCTTTTATCACCGTCACCTCTCCCGATGGAGGGGAAGACTGGAAATTGGATAGTACGTATAATATTACCTGGAATTCCTGGGGAACGAGCGGAACCGTAAAAATCGAATATTCCACGAACAATGGTTCGGATTGGAAAGAAATTATTGTCAGCATTCCTGATACAGGTGCTTATTCCTGGATAGTACCTAATACACCCTCGGATAGCTGTCTTGTTGTGATAGCCGACACAAACGGTAGTCTGACGGATACAAGTGATGCTATATTTATGATATCGTCTGCTTCGGCAGTCCCGGAAATAGAGTTACCCGAAGATTACTCGATGAGTGTCATAAAAGGAAGAATAACGAATAACCAGTTAGAGGTAAGATACGCTTTACCCGAGAAAGACAGGGTTAAATTCTCGATATACGATTTAAGCGGGGCAAGGGTGAGAGAAATATCGGAAGAGAACCCGGCAGGCGTTTATTCGGTAAAGATAAACATGAGCGGCAAATCAGCCGGCGTTTATTTCCTCAGGATGGAAGTAAACGATAGGAAGTTTATCGGAACTCGCAAATTTACGTTGATGTAATCAAAATATTACTTCGCAGTTGGTCTGTTAGACGGTTAGTCGGTTGGACCGTTAAAGATAATGACCAAGAACCGGAGACGGGAGACCGAAGTTAACCACGAACTACGAACCAGGAACTAAGAACTATACTATTCAAAAAACAAGACCAGACCCCTTTCTATGTTTGTTTTTCCTCACCAACACACCAACACACTAACCAAATTGCCTTAGATAGCCTGGTTTTCGGCTATTCCCGCTGTACCTGTATAATAGTCGATAAGCATATCAAGTACATCTTCCGGCCAGATGCCGCGGACATCGTCATATTTTTCCGTATTAGAAGAAAGTACATCCAGAAATAAATTAAACCTGTCAATATCTTCAGTTGGGTTTTCTGTTACAGTCCCGTCCAGATAGTCCCTGAAAGTCTCTTTAAAAGGTTCCCAGCCTATTTTCTCTACTATCCAGCAGAACCAGGTGGTTGTAGCCACGTCATTATTTGGATCGCTGTCGTTTATATTCTTTTCATACAGCTTATCCCAGAAATCGTAAATTCCTTCTCCCTGGAAATAGCCGAATTCCGTAGGTACTTTTGCGTTTAATTTCTCAACAACGTAAGTAAGCTTGAAATTCGCCCAATGTTCACAATCAAAATTCCAGCGCGCATCCATATCATAATCGTGCCCAATCTCATGTATTATTCCAAAGGACCAGTGCCCCTCGCTTTCAATGCTTTCCAGTTCATCCCCTATATAAGCCTGATACCATTTTATCGGGTTACCTGCGACAGCCCAACCTCCCGGATTGTACGGTACAGAAAGAATTGTTATTTTTTTTCCGTTATAAGGATAATCTCCGACCAGATTATAATATTCTTCATAAGCCAAGTCCAGATTGTTAAGCCAGTTATTTAGTACTTCATCTGATATTCTCTCCTTGTCTGTTGGTTCAATTTGAAGAGTAAAGTATTTAGATTCGTATTTTAGCAGGTTCTGTTCATTAATCCCAATGCTATCCGATTCATAAATCCCAATATTATCAAAATAGGCTGTTCCCTTAGCATCGCTATCACGAGAACCCAGTCTACAAAATAATACTGCTGAGTCAGAGCCAGCAAAAAAAGTAAAATTTATTTGTTTCCAATCGGATTCGTATGTATTCCTGTTCTCAAAGGTATGGAATATATCCGGTATACTGGGAGTTGTAGCACTATTACCTATATGAATTATCTCGATATTCGCAGCATCCGTGGTGCCTTCAGCTAACTCTATATTCTCTAATTTTATCCAGCCTATGCAATTATAATATTTCGAAGGAGTGAGCTCTACGATAGTGTATAAACCGGCATAATTAAATTCGTTATTTGTTATTTTAACACAGCTTGAATTCTCTAAGCCGTCGCTCTCTAGAAGGTTAATTTCAGTGATACTCGAATCGTAATGGCGACTTGCCCATTCACTTATACCCGACTCAAAATCTTCAAAAAAAATAGTTCCGTCATCATCGTCTTTTAAATAATCATTATACTCATCATTTTCAGTAAGTGAACAGGATAGGTATAATAGTGTAGTAATAAATACTGACATAATTAATAAGATATTCTTTTTATTCATGGTAGACTCCTTTTATGGTTTAGACCCAGCTATAAGTTTTGATGTTCCCCGATTATAATACATATAATAATTCTGTCAATTCGGTTTTTACTTCGCTGGAATAGTTCAGGCACATGTTGTTACAGGTCAAGAGCTTAAATTGTTATGAGTGAAGAGACCGTATATTGGAAAATTGAAAAATGGAGGAATGGGGGAATACCCACTCAAACATTTAACTACTTAGCTAATCCTTAGGATTCGGACTACTCAACGACTCAACGCCTTAACGACTTAACTTAAATTCGGAGAATTTATGTACTCAGAAATCAAGACTTGACCTCTATTTATACACATACTTGACTGTGGTGTTTTTGTATTTAATATGGTTAAACAGTAAAATCTTGGAGGTAGATTATATGAAGATAGTAGCGGTTATCTGTAACATAGTTTTGTTTGGATTGAGCTGGGTGGTTTTTGTGACCGGGCTACCTTCCACTAAACCCATCTACGTTGTTTTTACGCTGTGGATAATGTTAAATATGGTTTTCAACGTGGTGGTTATCTCGTTCTTTTCCGAGAACGCAGTTATGAAAGTAATAGGCATTGTCTGTAATATCGTTTTTTTGGGGTTTGTCTGCTATGCTATAGTGGATCAGCATCCTTTTCCTGCTAAAGCCTCTTTTTATCCTTTCGTGGGATTAATGCTGTTAACTCCGTTTCTAAGCCTGGTGGCGTTTTTAAGGGCGTAGTAAATTCTGATTCCTGTATATGTTTTAATTGAGAATTCAAAATTATTAATTCTGAAAAAGCCTCTTGACTATTTTGAATATTCTTTTATGATTTAGAACTTTACGGAAAAGGAGGAATAAATGAAAAAGATATTATTTTGTGTTTTGTTACTTGGTGTTTTACTTTTTTCCTGTTCGGATAATTCAACCGGTCCGGAAATCTTCAACGAATTTGTTAGAAATTATCACTTAATTGTTGTGAAGGGAGATTCTCTGCTGCAATATTTGCCGGATACAATCGCGCGAATCGATAGCGCTATTGCCGGGGATTTTGTTTGGGTAGAAGATTCAAATATTACAATTTTTGAGACAAGGGATTTTACTCACATTGTAGGAGAAGGGAAATTTATATTAAAAGAAGATTTGGGTATAGGGTTCGAGGAAAATGGATCTTACGAGGTGACGGATCCCGGGAAAGCACTCTTTTCGATTAATTACCCGGATGATATTCCCGATTCATGGTTAGGTCTTTATCCTACTATCAGGATTTGTGTTACCACTTTTGATTCTGATTATCATTTTTATGATAATCGTATTTTAACGGTTTTTCACTCTGCCGACTATTTTGGATCCACTGATTCTGTTTTAAACTACGGAATTCCTTTGAATGTAGGCAGAGGTGAAGAGGAAATAGGAATAATAGAAGACTGGTTCAAGATATTTTCTTTATCGGATTAGCAGTTGAATTAAGCGGTTTTTTAATTCAGAATTCAGAAGACTATAAGTGGTTAGTAAAGTATAAACAAAAAAAGGCGGGGAATACCCGCCTTTTTTGTTCTCCTCAGGCTCCTTACTTATTCATTTCAAGTTCTTTGCTATCTGGTAATTTTCTCTGTACTGGCTGAATCTTTTATTTATTAATTTCATTTTTTAACCTCCGTAATTTTTGTTGTTTTTTCCTAAATCCTAATCCCTAAATCCTAAACCCGAAATACAGGCTCGAAACTCTTGTTATT